>DAISHL010000485.1:0-2038 GCA_036822555.1 Bacteroidota bacterium
TAAGCCAATAATCGTTGTTTAACTCTTGTATTATTTATATAAATTATTGATTATAAAAACTTTATTCAAAATAAAAGGCCCAGGAATTATCCCGGGCCTTTCGGTTACAAACTGTGCTAATATTAATTATCTCCCAATACTTTTAACAACTCATCAAGTCTTGGCGTTAAAATGATCTCTGTTCTGCGATTCTTCTTACGGGCTTCAGGTGTTTTAGCAGGATCTAGAGGGAAAAACTCTCCACGGCCTGCGGACGTGATCCTCTTGGCATCGATCTTTGCGCTTCCCAGCATGATCTTAGTTACAGACGTTGCGCGCATTACACTCAGATCCCAGTTGTCTTTGATCTCACCGGCGCCTTTCATTGGCAAATCATCGGTATGCCCTTCTACCATTACATTGATATCTGTGTTTTGCTCAAGTACTTTAGCCACATTTTTCAATGCCTCCACGCCTTTTGGTTCAACCGCTGTTTTACCACTCGCGAACAATAAGCTCTCATCCATACTCACATAGATCTTTCCGTTCTTTTGTGTAATGGTTAATCCTTTATTCTCAAACCCTAACAAGGCATCCTGTAGTTTCTTCTTCAGGTCAGCAGCTGCCTGATCTTTTTGCTTCAATATCGCTTCCAGCTCATTCACACGGGCCTCACGCGCCTTCAGTTGTGCAGCAAGATCATCTAATTCCTTCTTCTGCAAAATTAGTTTCGCTTCGAGCAATTTGAGTTCGTCTTGCTTCTTTAGTAATTGCTCTTGCGTCATTTGAAGATCCCCGCTAAGTTTAGCATTATCCTTTTCACTTCCGGCAAGCAACTTGTTCAAACGGTCCATCAGCTGTTGGTTCAAGGCATCCAGCTTGTCGTACTTTTGAGTTAAGTGGCGGTAATTACTGCTAATGATGGCCGTATCGCGTCGCAGACCATCAAGTGCTTTCAGGTCTTTATCATATTTTTCCTTAAGATCTGCGTATTTGGTTTCGGCATCCACCTTGGCTTTCTTTGCTTCAGCCGACTCAGTTTCGCAGGCCGCCAATTTTGCTTTGTTTTCCTCTAACAATCGTGCTGGCACACATGCTGTCACAGCCAACGATAATATTAATCCATATTGATAGATCGCTTTCATCACTTTTGTTTTTTCAAATTTATTGAATGCCTTTGTTTCTTTTTGTTAAAGCTATTTGTGTTATTAACAGCGTTCATGTTGGTTATACCTACAATTTACCCAAAGCGGTAAGTTTCTTCTCAAAGGTATAAGCAATCAGGCTGGCCCTTTGTTTGGCCAGCTCAGCCTTTTCCCCTTCAAAATGGCTGTTCACAGTGTTTTCAAAATGTGCAAGCCACGTATTAAAATGCTCTTTTTTTATCCCCAAATTCACATGTTTATCAAATACATTGGTAGTGTACCCTGCTTCATCCAAGAGCACAAAACTCCAAAAAGCCACCATATGAGGCATGTGCTTCTCAAAATTAATATGGGCAAACATTGGTTTCATGCTTTCCTCAGTAAGCAAACTTTCATAAAAGGACATCACCATGTGCTCCACGTTTGCTTTTGTGCTTATATCGGGCTTTTTGGTCATTGATCAATAGTTCTGAATAATGTCGCTTTCAATTATCTTAAAGCCTTTGTTTGCTTGATTACACGATTCCTCTATCATGCAACGCGCTATTTTTTCAGCATGCACCCCTTTGTATCGCTTCAATTTGCCCACCATTAAAGGTGTGATTAACTGCATGAGTACTATGCCCAGTTTTTCACCTAACCTGAACTCTTTTCTGTTGCCAAGAATAAATGAAGGCCTAACAACTATTGCGCTATCAAAGCTAAGTTTTTGCAGATCTTCTTCCAGTTTTCCTTTGGTGCGTAAATAAAAATTGTTGCTTTTCGCATCGGCACCAATGGACGACACGTGCGCCAACACCATGGTGCCATTTCTTTTCGCGCATTCAGCAACCTTTAAGTTGTAAGTGTGGTCAATTTTATATTGAGCTTCCTTAGATCCTGCTTTTTTTATGGTAGTGCCTAAAGCGCAATAC
>DAISHL010000486.1:0-2031 GCA_036822555.1 Bacteroidota bacterium
AACATGGAATCGCCTTACAATGCTATGAAGGCTTAGTATCCCGATGCTCTAAAAAGTTTGCAGAAATTAGATCCCGAACAATCTACGCTCGTTGCCAAAGCAAAGAAAATAGCAAAACAGAACATTGAGCCACCCAAAAAAGGCTCTACTAAAGCAACTGTAAATCCAAGTAAAAGAGGCAATGTAACAACCCTTGCAAAAGAAATTCGCAAAGAGGGTGAGGCTTGGAAAGATGCGATAAAAAGGGCGGGTGAGATGATTTCAAAACAGCAAAAAGTTGTTGTTAAACAAGCCAATAAGCAGTTTGATAAATTACAAGCATTTTTGGATAAACACCCCGAATTGAAGAATGTAAGTGTTAAGCGCAATGCGGGCAAAGGAACGCCCCAAAAGGAACATCCTTTAGATGTAAGGAGAGATGCAAGTCGCCCCGCGAAAAAAGCGGGTAGGCGTGTTTCTGCTGATGGTAATGTATATTACGAATATCGTGAGAACAGAGTTGATAGATTTAGCAAGAAATATCCAATGTTAGCCAAAGGCGGCAAGGTAAAAGGCGGTGAGAAAGTATATAATGTTTGGGCGCAAATAGAAGAAATTGACGAAGCCAAAGACCATTATGAAACATTAAAGGATGAGCAAGTTTTAGTTTATAAAAGCTATGATTTAGATGAATCATTACATTTTATACAACAAATTAGTTCAAAGTATAAATCTGAAATTTTAAAAAATAAAAAAAGGTTATCAGGAAAACACTATCAAGTATGGTTAATGCCCGAAGCGGCTGACTATGATAAAGACCAATATGAGGATTTGGATGACGCACAACGAGCTGTAATGGTATTCCGAAAAAAAGAGGAGGCTGAACAATTTATAAACAGCTTAAAAAACGGGCATTTTGCCAAAGGCGGCAAGGTAAAAAAAGGTGAGTATAAAGTTGAAATATACAGCACAAACTATCCTAATACGGATATTATGCAGAAAACCTTTACCAATATGAAAGATGCTGTTGAATTTGCATATTCCGTTGATGACATGAATGATGATGGTTTTTACTATAATATTTATGGTTTAGATAGCAATGGGAAAAAACTAATAAAGGTATATGGATATGAAGAATACAATCCTTTTGAAGATACGGGTAGAGGTAGAGAACTTAAAGATGAAAATTATATTAAAAGACTACCTAAATACAAAGATTGTGTTTCATGGCAATTAGACATGGTAGTTGCTTCTTTCCCTCGCAACAAAGTTATTTTTACCAAGACTTTTGACACACTTAAAAAGGCTACTAAGTTGGCAGATTCTTTAGGTAATGAACCGTTGGTAGCGCATATTAACGATAAATTTTATGAGGAATTTGAAGAACCCGAATACTTTGCCAAAGGCGGCAAGGTAAAAGGCAGATTGTCTGACACTCATAAATATGTGCCTAACCGCATGATACAAGAAATAGAAGTAGAGAGAAAAGGCAAAACAACCTTTATTGATGGTGCTGATATTCTTGATGGTGTTTATGTACGGAAAGGTGTAAAATTCGCTGCGGGTGGAATACCTCAAAAATACACTATTCAAGTTTGGGAAACCGAAGAGGATAGAGATGCGGGTGAAAGTTTTATAGCCGAAACCCTTTCTGATTTAAAAGAAGCCACAGCAAGAGCAAACAAATTGTATAATTCAATGGGTTATGCAGCAGTAGAAGTTATTGATGCTAATGATGAAGTAGTGCTTCATTTAAGCGATGATAGTTTTGCAGATGGTGGCATGATACCAAATCAAAGAACAAACATTGAATTTAATTCTTACCTTGCTACCGCTTATGCAGAAGGTTTTGAAGAAGCCCCATCAAAAGATGCGATAATTGAGGCTTGGGCTTATTTGATAGCGTCAAAACTTGCTTACCAAATGCAAGGTTGGTTTGGTAGAACAGCTAATTCATTAATTGAACAAGGTTACATTGACGAAAATGGTCATATTAATTGGGAGGCAATAGACGAAGCGAATGAATACGCCAAAGGTGGTAAGACCAAATCA
>DAISHL010000487.1:0-2008 GCA_036822555.1 Bacteroidota bacterium
TATCTCCTTTTCTTTATTCCCCGCAGCTTTCGCCAACTCTATTCCCTTCAAACCCCATTGCACAGCCTCCTTATTGTATCCCGCAAATGCCCCTTCCCAACAAAGCTCAGTGTAAAAAAAGGAAAGGGTATCCGGGTCTGTGAATTTTTTCACCCTTCCCTGCAATGAATCCAGTAATGCAGTTTGAGCAACCATTACTCCGGCGAACCATGTCGTCATTAGCAACACAAGAACACACCTATGTTTTAAAGAAAGCTTCACTTACGTAAATATAAACAATTGCTTAAGAAAAACGCGAAGCCAAGAAGCACAATTGAATTAAATTAAAAAACCGTTACACACTCACAAGAACATAACGTGATCTTCGCAAAATGCAGGAATGAGGTATAACGGTTATTACCGATTGGTTTATCTTACTGTTTGTTCATGTGAACATCTCTGTTTGTAAGAGTGATGACAATTGTTCATTTTATCTTTACCTAAAACCATCATCCACAAACCAAAAGTTAGTGCTGCAGTACTTATCACTACAGCTATTTTTGTTCCTTTTCTCATAGGTTAATTTTTATTTGTTCATGTTATTTACGCTATGCCCGCAAGAATGCACTGTACAGTAATGCATCTGATGCTGTGACATTTTTTGCTTAAAGGTTTGATAATCCTCTTCACTCATACCTCTTACCTTCTCAGCCATGGCCATCATCGGGTGCATACCTCCCCATCTGCTCATGTGTCGCCAAAACATCATTCTTACAATGGCACTAATGATCATGCATACGATCACTATTTTTAACAGAAAAAACGGAGCGAAAAAAACCGCTGTTCCTAACAGAATCCCTCCGAGTAGAGCTTTTACAATTTGTTTATTCATTTTAGTATTGTTTATATGAATGAAGACGATGATGCTATTGTTTTACTTTAAATATTTTTATTTTTCCCAACGCTCTCGCATTTTTTGCTTGAAAGCCTCACGTTCTTCCTCACTCATGTTCATGAACTTCTGACGCATGTGCTGCTTATTTGAGCGATGTCCGTTAAATTTCATTCCACCAAAAAGGATCTTGCACAAAACAAGTAATCCCATCGACTGCCAATATCCGATGGTATTCACATGGATAAGATCCGGCAATATTGAATTCCACAACCACATGACCACATAGGTTATACCAAAAATTGCGGCAGCACCCATTAAGGCAATGCCAATACCTTTGATCACTTTATTTCCTTTCGTTGTTGAGCACATATTATTCAGTTTAATGATTTATAAATTCGGTATACAAATACTCTAAACGCTGTCTTAAGAATTTCACAGCGTATCCTTTTCTGCTTATGATGGTCTTTACACTCTCCCCGCTTTTGTCTGCGATCTGCTGCAAGGTCATCTCTTCCAGTTCATTCAAAACAAACACCTCGCGCTGAGCTTCCGGCACTTCATCCAATGCTTTGAGCAATTCGTCCCAGAACAATTTCCTGAACTGTTTCATTTCAGGTTCCTGTGAATCGGTTGCTGCTAGAATATCCCTGATCGTCCATTCGCCGTCTTCATCTTCATAGCCTTGCTCTTCGAGGGCCAATGGTTTCTGTTTTCTGTAAAAGTCACTGATACGACTACGCGCAACCTGAAACAACCAACCACTAACACTCTCTAATTCATCTAAATTGGTAAGCCTGCTGAACCTATACCAAACGTCCTGCAAGAGGTCCTCAGCATCTTCCCTGCTATCTACCTTGTTGCGTATAAACCCGAACAAGCGCTTGCTGTATGTATTTACCGCGTCGGTAAAAGATCTTTCTCGTTTCTCTGACATTGTATATTCAGGCAATACCTCCTTGTGCTAATGGAGACGAACGTTCTTTTAAATTACTTTAAAGGAACAACAATTTTTCTTTAAACCACACCTATATATTTGATTTTCATCATACAAAAATCACATCACACAAATATTTCCCATCTATTTCAGTAGATCAAATCAACAAAAAAGCCCTAAGATTGGTCTCAGGGCTTTTC
>DAISHL010000488.1:0-2007 GCA_036822555.1 Bacteroidota bacterium
CAAATACACCTTGTTAGGGGCAATTTCTTTCAACTCAACCTTCAATAGATAATCCTTTGTGAACGGTGCCGAATGTTTCAGTGAATTCATAAGGATCTCTGAAAGTACCAAACCTAGATTAACGATCTGTTTACTGGATATCTCATACTGGAGGTCTTGTATCTCTGATTGATTGCATAGCTTGATCTCAGGGTAACTGATACAGAATTCTTTGACCAGCCCTTTTACATATTCAGTAAGGTTAATATCGGTGTAATTACGTTTGTTGTTAAGCAGGTCATATACTCTCGCCATGGAATATAACCGATGTTCAAAATCAGAGAGGGTCTCCTGGGCTTCCTTGGTTTTAACTCTGTCTTTACTTAACCTGAGCAGTGCAATAAGTATGGTGAAATTATTCTTGATACGATGCGTCATTTCATTCATCAGCATCTCCTTTTCATGTAAGGCTTTTTCAAGTTTTTCTTGGGCAATTCTGCGGTGTTTGTTTTCAATGATCGAATTGAGCATGAAGGAAAAGCTAAAACAGAAGCTTTGCTCGGTAACTGTAAAGTTTTTAAAAGAGCCTGTTTTTTCAAAGCAAACTACACCAACAAGTTCGCCCGAGATCCTTAAAGGGATATCGAGTAATGAATAAATGTCGTTTGGTTTCGAGTAGTTGTCTGAGAATTCATGTGTTAGTGGGTGAGTATAAATATCGTTGGCAATAATGATCTTATTCTTTTTCAGTCCATCAAAGTAGATCGGAAAATCGGATTGCTCTAATATGGAATTCTTGGCAAAGATCTTTGTTCGAGTGTCATATTCACCAATTGATACCAAGGCTGTTTTTTCAGGATTAAAAAGCCACACATTCATGCGTTCTATCCCTAAGGACGGGAGTATGCGGGATGCAAAGCTTACCAATATCTGGTCAAAATTCTCTTCATCAAGAACCTGAACCTTCGATATTTTATCCAGCTCTTCTAATAAGTGTATATCCTTGTCAAGCATGAATGCAATTTTATATTGAATTTAAAAAAATTATTCAACAGTAAAAATGCTAAATATGCTTTTAACAAATTAGATTCTAATTATTTAGAATAATCGGGTTTAATGCTCAATTGGATCATATGCAGGGTTGGAGGCCTCATATCTCCTGGCCTTGCCTGATATTCAACATTTGTGAAATTGTTAACGATGTAGGAGATGCGTATTTGTTTGGATAGTTGGAACGATACTCTCAGATCATGAATCCAAATGTTCTTTTGGAATTGATCAAAATTCTTCTTCAATCCTGGTAAGATGGTAGGGGCATCCTCGCTATCCAATCCGAATCCTAGTTCTTCGAACAATGGCCTCACAAAACGATTATCAATGTTCTCCACTTTACTTTGAAAGCGAGTGCTGTAACCTATGGAGAAGAATTTATAATCGAATTGAATATCGTTCTTGAACAAATGTCTGTTTCGGTATTTCAACACATTCAATCCTTCAAGCCCTAAGGTGTCTCTATTCGGGTCATAATCAGGTTTGATCGGATTCATGTATGTATAACCGCTCATTAATGTAATGTTAACAGCACCTATCTTTCCTGTGCCGTTCACGCCCAGGTCAATTCCCTTGATGTCTGCCTTTCCTAGGTTTTCTGATCTGAAACCATAGTACTTTATCTTGTCGGCAAATGCAAGATTCGGATCACTGTTGTAATAATTGAAAACAAATTCTACCATGTTGTCGTAGCGTGTCCAAAATCCAGCAATGTCTACAAAGCCTTTAAAATCGCCTATCCTGAACCCTTGCTTGAATCCTACTTCCAGATTATTTCCAATTTCAGGTTGTAAAGATGGGTTCGGGAATATTTGAAGCACACTCACAGTTGTACTCACGAATTTTTCAGCTACACTCGGAAAGCGGTCGCCCTGCCAAAAAGAAGATCTTATAAAGGAGTATTCCATGACTTGATAACTTGATACGGCTCTGAATACAGGATAAGAAGGAAGTTCCAACTTTTTTTTCGTAGGGATC
>DAISHL010000489.1:0-2005 GCA_036822555.1 Bacteroidota bacterium
AATACAAATTGCCTGTTTTCCAAATATGATACTCAACCAATCCTCCGTCAGGAGCTTTAACATAGGCATCGGCAATTGATATGCTTTCTACAAACACATAATCCTTGATGTACCCTTCTTCAGCGTACAGATAATTCGTGCCGTTCATATAACTCTGCAAATTGTTTGTCTTTCCTTTGAAATAAACGTTCCCATTACAATGTGAACTTGTTCTTACTTCGTTGAATGTTCCTTGAATAGTGACATCTCCTGCTTCGGTCCTTACCACAAAGGTATCCTGAGCAAAATCACTGGCCGTTGCAATGTTTCCAATGGAGTTTGTCACAACAAACTTATATTTTGGAGCTGTAACCGTTAAAGTGATGTGATGTTTATATCCTCTTACAAAATTACACTGATTCTTATTCTCAATGACCAACTTCTTTCCTTCAATACTGGTACTTATCTTCTCAAGCATATTGGCGCCTCCGAAGATCTCTACTTTATATTCATTTCCAGTTTTAAGTGTCACATCCAAATACGAATCCAACTGAAGGGAATCAAACGGAGTTAAGGTTCTGGTCAATACCGTTTGCTCACCGGTGGTCTTAAAACAATCGGGCGCACTTGATTTATTGCACGATACGAATGCACCAATCAAGATCACTATCCAACTATGTTTTACTTTTCTCATTACAATCTGAATCTATAACCTGCACCAAATTCAAAATTATATGCCACTGCCCAGTGAGAACGCATGCCAAATGCGATCACCAATCCATTGTCACCAAAATAACGCACACCCAAACGATGGAAGAAGACACCATCCGGCTCTGTCAGCTGACGAAGATAAACTCCCATTTCAACAGGAAAACTAATGCGCCCCATGTTATACGAATAGGCCAATTTTGGTCCGTATCTCAATTTATCAAATGTGGATGGTTCAGCTATTCCGGCATTTCTGAGGTCTTTCACGTAGTTCTCTTCATAGAATACATCAAATCCCACTCCAAATTTATGCGTATTACGTTTATTGAAATTGTACCCAATGGCCAAACATGAAACCAACTGTTTCTTCCCCATGATCTCGCCGTCGTTCATGCCAATATTCTGCGTCACAAAGATCTCGTGTTTGCTTTTGTTCTTTGCGCTGCTATCAACTGATGCTACTGAAAATTGCTTTTTTGTTGCCTTGATATTTACACCCAAGCCCACTCCAAAAACATTTAACCCTAGATTCGGGGATTGTGCTCTGGCATTACTGATGTGTGAGAACATAAAACCAGGCTCAAGCCTTAATCGGTTGTTGAGATCGAATTGCCAAAACCATTTGAATTGTACATAGGCATTTAATCCCCTGCCTATTGCCCCATTCTTTTGATTTTCCCTGAGATCACACCGTTTGGTCATGTATGCAGGGCCCCAGCATAACCTTAAGATCATGCGGGAAGGCTTATCCTTTTCATTCAAGGGGATCTCGGCAAATGGAGCAACAACTATTCCATATCCCAACTGCTGTGGATTTGCATAGTCTATGAGCGATAGATTTATGCCTATATCCGGTTTATTATTCTCTAGATGCCATAAGTGAGATCCTGAGGTAGGCTTTACAATGTTGAGTTCATATGTCATAGGGTACCCTTTGATCACATTCCCCAGAATGCTTCGGTGTTGGATCATTGCCGAAAAATTAACATAGGGTTTAATGTACCAATTTGGTTCTGAAAACAGACCACTTTGGGCAGATAAGTTTATATTACTTACAAATAGCAGTATATATAACTTAATCAACTTCATGGATCCTCAAAAATAAGAATTATATAAATCTCTTTATCCTCTATTATCCATTATTTTAGTATTTTTGGGGGTATTGTAGCTCCGTTTAATCCTGAACTTAACCGATGAAAAAATTCAAGAATCTGATATTTTATTTGGTAACAGTTCTATGTTTTGCATTTATCACATACTTTTTCCTGAATGCGGGGAAAAATCTAGAGTTCTCAAAAATCATTGCAGAAACAGCATT
>DAISHL010000490.1:0-2001 GCA_036822555.1 Bacteroidota bacterium
GGGACATGACAAGGGGCAGCAGGAGTATTTGAAATGTTGTAATTAGACATGAGATATAAGACTTGAGATGTGAGACTTAAATTTAATACTCCTATAAGATAAAATTTTAATTATTAACCTAGAATATGAGCCTCTCACTTCTCATATCTAAATACTCAAATCTATTATGACAGCATTAAAAGGAGGAGAATTCCTTATTAAAGAAACAGAAGCAAAAGATGTTTTTATTCCTGAAGAATGGAACGAAGAACAGCAAATGATCGCTCAAACTTGTACTGATTTTTTATCGCAAAATGTTTGGAACAATCTTGATAGAATTGATGCACAAGAAGAAGGTTTAATGGTCGACTTGCTTAATAAAGCAGGTGAATTAGGCTTGTTAGGAATCTCTGTTCCTGAGGAGTACGGTGGATTTGGAAAAGATTTTACAACTTCCATGTTGGCTACCGAA
The DNA here is from genome assembly GCA_036822555.1 of Bacteroidota bacterium. Taxonomy (GTDB): domain Bacteria; phylum Bacteroidota; class Bacteroidia; order B-17B0; family Aurantibacillaceae; genus Aurantibacillus. Next base: position 452 of record DAISHL010000490.1, read on the forward strand.
GTGTTGGGTGCAGGTCATTCATTTGCAGTTGCTATCTCTGCTCATACAGGTATTGGTACATTGCCGATCTTGTATTATGGTAATGCGGAGCAAAAAGCAAAATACATTCCTAAGTTGGCAAGTGGTGAATGGAAAGCAGCTTATTGCTTAACTGAACCAAGTTCTGGTTCAGATGCAAATTCAGGTAAAACAAATGCAAAACTATCTGCTGACGGAAAACATTATATACTTAACGGGCAAAAGATGTGGATCACCAATGGTGGATTTGCAGATATCTATACCGTGTTTGCAAAGATCGATAATGATGAGAATTTAAGTGCATTCATCGTGGAGAAGTCTTTTGGTGGTATTACCTTAAATCCGGAAGAACATAAAATGGGTATCAAAGGAAGTTCTACTCGTCAAGTGTTCTTTAATGATTGTAAAGTTCCAGTTGAGAATTTATTGTCAGACAGACAAAACGGATTTAAGATCGCTGTAAATATTTTAAATCTTGGTCGTATCAAATTAGCAGGAGCTGCAATTGGCGGGTCAAAAGAAACGATCAGCAAATCTGTTCAATATGCCAATGAGCGTCAGCAATTTGGAAGATCAATTTCAAAATATGGCGCTATCCGTTACAAATTAGCAGAACAAGCTATACGTGTATATGCAGGTGAAGCAGCTATTTATCGTGCTAGCCAGAATGTTGAGGATGCTACAAAAGCATTGATCGCAAGTGGTATGGACGAAGCCAAAGCAAAACTAAAAGGTGTGGAGCAATTTGCTGTGGAAGCTGCTATCGTAAAAGTACATGGCTCCGAAGTGTTGGATTATGTGGTGGATGAAGGAGTTCAAATCTATGGTGGTATGGGATACAGTGCTGAAGCACCAATGGATAGAGCATATCGTGATGCCCGTATCAATAGAATTTTTGAAGGAACAAATGAGATCAACAGAATGTTGACTGTGGATATGATGTTGAAACGTGCTATGAAAGGGGAGCTGGATCTGATGGGGCCTGCACAGGCAGTAGCTGCGGAATTAATGGCGATCCCTGATTTTTCATCGGAAGAGGAAACATTATTCTCTAAAGAGAAAAAATATGTAAAAGGATTTAAAAAATCGGTATTGATGGTAGCGGGAGCTGCTGTTCTAAAACTAATGATGCTATTAGCAAAAGAGCAGGAAGTGTTGAGGAATGTAGCCGATATGATCATTGAAACGTATGTTTGTGAGTCGGTACTATTACGTGTGGAAAAATTAGTTGCAATGAAAGGTGAAGCTGCTTGTAAAGAGCAATTAGTTATGATGCGTGTGTATATCAACGATGCAGCTGACAGAATTCATAAGTCAGGAAAAGAAGCTATTAATTCTTTTGCAAGTGGAGATGAACAACGCGCAATGTTGATGGGTATGAAACGTTTCACGAAAACGGAGCCTTTCAACTCTACTGAAGCAAGAAGAAATATCTCTGCTAAATTGCTCGCAGAAAATAAGTATTGATTTTAATAAGTGAATTTTATTTCTAAAACGCCGAGATCTGATCTCTGCGTATTTTATTTGCTGAA
>DAISHL010000491.1:0-1987 GCA_036822555.1 Bacteroidota bacterium
GTTGTTATCACATAGATCTGCATATTCAAGTTTACTCAAACTGCCGAATCCGTAGGGGAGTGAGTTTATGTCGTTCTGATTTAAATTGAGGTATCTCAAATTACTTAACTCACCAAAGTTTACTGGTAATGACTCTAAGTTATTCTTGCTCACGGCCAGGTATTGCAATTTTTGCAGTTTCACAAGGCTGTCGGGTAAACTCTTAATACTGTTCTTGGTAAGATCCAGGTATTGCAAATTCTTGAATTGAAGAATGGCTTCCGGAAAATTCTTGTACTTCTTTTTTCTAAGAACTAGCTTAACCACATCCTCCTTATGCAACAAGGCACTGTCAAGATCCGTATATTCTTTATCCTGCATTAAGGCTGCAGAATCCAGCAATTCAGTTTGGCTCTGGCTTACGCCAAAGAACACAAGAATGAAAATATGGATCAGGAGTTTATGCATGTTTTTCGTTCATCCATTTCAGGCAGGTTTGTTTGTCTCTGCCTATCTCATCTGTCAGGTCTTTCAGCGAATTGAATTTTACCTCGTCACGAATTCGTTTTAAAAACGATACCTGCAGAAGTTTGCCATAGATGTCTTTATCAAAGTTAAACAAATTCACCTCAATTTTAAGAAGGTCATCTGAATCTGTGGTGGGGTTTTTACCACTGTTTAACATGCCAAAGTGAGTCTCATTTTCTATCTCCGCTTTTACCCAATAAACACCGGTCTTCGGCAGGAGTTTCGTTTGGTCGTTCACATCTATATTGGCAGTGGGATATCCAATGGTTCTGCCCAGTTGTTTGCCTTTGATCACTTTTCCTTTCAATGAATAGGCATGCCCTAAATAGGTATTGGCCAGTTCCACATTTCCATCGTCAATGGCTTGTCTTATTTTACTGGAGCTAATAGCTATGGAGTCGATATCCTTGGCGCTTATTTCCTCTACCTCAAAATTAAGATCAGGAGCATATTTTTGCAGAACTTTGATATCACCGCTGCGGTTGTTCCCAAGGCGGTGATCGTGACCGATAACCAAGTGATTTACATTTAGTTTTTTGCAGAGTAATTCGCTTATATAGCTCTCTGAGTCTAATTTTGAGAATTCTTTGGTGAACGGATACACCACGGCAATATCGATCCCGTATTCTTCTAAAAGTTTTAGTTTTTCTCGGGTATTTGTGATCAGTTTCAGGTCTTTTTGCTCGGGGAAAAGCACACGTCGCGGGTGGGGGTCAAAGGTTAATATAACGGTTTGCAGACCGTGTATGGCCTTTAATTCTTTCAATCGCCCAAGCAACTTCTGATGTCCAAGATGTACTCCGTCAAAAGTACCAATGGTAAGGATGCTGGGTTTTTCTATCCTGAAATTTTCGGTATTTTCAACTACAAGCACATTGCTAAAGTAAGGGAATCATTTATATTAACAATATTAGGTCGTATTAAAGAAAAAACACTACTTTTGCACCCACATTTAAGAAATCAATCCCATGTCTAAACAAATTGGCAAAATCTCACAGGTAATTGGTCCGGTAATCGACGTTACATTTGATTCAGAAGGCGGTAAGTTACCAAATATATTAGATGCTTTGGAAATTGTTCGTGCAAACGGACAGAAGCTTGTATTAGAGGTGCAACAGCACATCGGTGAAAACTCTGTAAGAACTATCGCAATGGATAGTACAGATGGTTTGTACCGTGGTATGGAAGTAGTTGCTACCGGAAGTGCGATCAGAATGCCAGTTGGAGATCAGATCAAAGGCCGTTTGTTCAACGTGGTTGGTGAGGCAATTGATGGTATCAATACTATCAGTAACGAAGGTGGTACTTCAATTCACCGTCAGCCGCCAAAGTTCGAAGATCTATCTACTTCAACTGAGGTGTTATTCACAGGTATCAAGGTTATCGATTTGATCGAGCCATATGCAAAAGGTGGTAAGATCGGTTTGTTTGGTGGTGCCGGTGTAGGTAAGACCGTATTGATCATGGAATTGGTAAACAA
>DAISHL010000492.1:0-1978 GCA_036822555.1 Bacteroidota bacterium
TCTATGATGGTTTCAAAGGTATCTCATGGCACAAATGTTATTTCAAGATCACTGAAAGACTCACGAATAAGGTCTATGAAATTGAGTACGTATTACATGGTGCTGTTGAGATATACTTGGACGGCCAGCTCTTGGAATCAGTAGGAAAAAAAAATCCGGATCCAAAATTGGCAGAAGAAATAAATGTAACCAATGGCCATGTGTATTTTCCAATTACAGATACAGCCACTCACTGTATTGCTATTCGTTTTGGGCTTCCCAATTTTAAAGAGTACCATCAGAAGTATCCTGATATTCTTCATGCACCATCTTTTCAATTATCCATGCCTGAATTAAAAGTGAGAAGCAGTAGTATGCTAAGTGTCTATTATAGCATAACCAGCATGCTTTCAGCCTTTTTCTTTTCATTGTTTATCATTCATTTTCTTATCTATTTTTTTTATCGCGAGCAGTCCTTTAATCTGCTTTACGCCCTTTTCTTGATTCTTCTTTCATTAACTTTTCTTGAAACATACTTGGTACAATTCATCAAGGATCTGAAGTTCTATTTGTGGTTGGAGAATATCGACGATGTGGTATTCCCTACTGTGTGTTTTATTCTGGTAACACTCCTGAATAGGCTATTGAATGAGATAAGGAGCTGGCATTATGTGTTGTTTGCTGTAGCACTTGTATACCATTATATTGATGTGATGTTCATTGGAAAATTCAGTGATTTCACAACAGTTTCAATTATATTTTACACCTACTTCAATACACTCGCACACTCCATTAAAGGAGTAAGAAGAAAGGTGGCATCAGCAAAATTTTTGGGCTGGGGAATTTTAACATGCACCTTGTCGATCATACTGATCATCTTGGCCACTATTGCCATTGCAATGATCAGTTTTAAGCTGAACAACGAAACTTGGGTGTTGTTTATTTATGGTTTTCTCATCATCGTTTCAATACTTAGTATTCCAATTTCAATGAGTGCTTTTTTAGCGTATGATTTTGCGAATACCAACAGGTCATTGTCCATGAAACTTTTAGAGGTTGAGGAGTTATCTGCAAAAAACATCGAACAGGAAAAAGAGAGACAGCGTATTCTTTCAGAGCAGAATGCCATGCTTGAAACGCAGGTAAAGGAGCGTACCAGAGAAATTGAAGATCAGAAGAAAGTGATCGAGGAAAAGAACAAAGACATTACAGACAGCATCAATTATGCTCAACGTATTCAGAGATCCATTTTACCTTCAGATCTTGAGATCAAAGAAATCTTTGCAGACTCCTTTGTGCTCTTTAAGCCGCGCGATATTGTGAGCGGCGATTTCTATCAATTTAAAAAAGTTGAGCATCACAGGTTTGCCATCATGGCCGATTGCACATGTCACGGGGTTCCGGGGGCACTAATGAGTATGATCGGTAGTAATTTATTGCATCAGATCATTGTAGAAAGACAGATACTTCAGCCCAACAAAATACTGGCAGAATTGCATAACGAAGTACGAGCTACTTTAAGGCAAACATCAGGAGTGCAATCTCATGATGGCATGGATGCAAGTATTGCCTTGTTGCTTGGAAATAAATTATTCATATCCTCTGCCAACCGACCTGTTGTTTTGATACATAACGGAGTGATCACCGAGATCAAACCAACCAAACGATCTATTGGCGGCTCCAGTGGCGAGAATGACGTGGTGTTTGAGTTGCATGAGCTGGAGGTGGTGCACGGACAAATGCTTTATATGTTCTCTGATGGTTATGCCGATCAGTTTGGAGGCGAAACAGGTAAAAAGATGAAGGTAAAGAATCTCGTGAATTTATTAGTGGAGCATCATAACCTACCTCTTGATCAGCAATGGCATATACTGGACAGATCTTTTGTGAACTGGAAGGGCGCACTCGAACAAGTGGATGATGTGTGTCTCATTGGTATAAGAACGTAATGTGGGGCATAAGTATTCATAAACTTTTGATCAGCGCCGGAATATTACTT
>DAISHL010000493.1:0-1976 GCA_036822555.1 Bacteroidota bacterium
TGTGGATTTCCGCCACCACCGCCGTTTGCAGGGGCTCCTTTGGCATAACCTCCTCCATAAAGCGCAATGTAATCAGCAACTGTACCGGCAATACTTTCACCCTTTTCTCCACCTTCATTTATTCCGCCGCCAAGATCTACGAAACGACCTCCACCATAATTTCCATTATTTACAGCTACACCACCTCTGAATCCAAGTCCTGTTGCAGTAACCGTTCCGTTTATGGTTGTCACACCATTGACCTCTGCAGCAAGTATACCGCCAATATTGCCATTCCAGGCATCAGTGGTGATGGAAGCTCCGGCATTCACCGTTAAAGCAGTATAGCGTGGGATACGAATGATCTGTGTACGTCCAACCGTTGTGTAACTATGAGTTAATCCACAATCCAAAACAATGCTTGTAGCATTTGGGATAGCGAATACCTGAGCGAACTCGTGATTACCGGCGCCATTGTAATTTAAGATCTGCCCGTAAGTAGAATCCTGACTGGCCACGTCTGTGAACGTTTTAATGCTGGCACCCTGCATTTGTATGATCATGATGAGATCACCAACCTGAAGATTACTGGCAAAACGGGCATTGGCATTTAAGTTGCTATTGGCAACAGATATGGTTTGAGCGTTAGCTGCGGCATTGGCAGTTAGTGTGGTGAATTCATTGATCCTGACATTTGTGGTAGTAACGGTAAGGGAGCCGTGCTTTCCACGTTGAGCCATCAATGATGATGCGCTCAGCAAGATCAATACGCTAAGGGTAATATATTTTCGGATCATGAGATGTAACAAAATTTACTAGCCCAATTTACTCAATTTAAGCCTTACTTTCCCAGAAAATTACGAGCATAAGGATGGAAGTATATAAAAAGAAAAATGCCGGTAACCACTCCGGCATTCTTAACTAGTAACTAATTGTTTAACCCTTAATTATGACAATTGCTACTATATCTCTCAAAAACAAAACGAACAGCTATTAGTTCATTTTGAACGGAGGGATCATACCCTCTTTCATGAGATGCAAACTTTTTATCTTGTGTTCTTCAAAGTTCCCAAAAGCAAGAGCATCCAGCATTTCCTTGCGTGTCATCTTTGGATTACCAAACTGAGCACGGATCTCATCTGAACATCTGTCAACGTATTTCTCAAATTTATTCGGCGCCCACAAGTATTCTTTTTTTGTGGTTTCCTTAGTTGGCAGTGCAAATTCTTTCGGAAGATTCCCTTCAATTTTAGCCTTGATCTCAAGACCTTCATAGATCTTCGGCAACTGACGGTTGTCGAACATGAAAGGCTTACTAATTAAAATCACATGCTTTTTACGTTTTGGGTCTATCATCGATAAGCCCTCAATGCGCAACCCTTTCTTCTTCAGGGTTCCGTATTTGCTTTCAAAACTTTTTAAGATCTCAAACATGACTTTAATTATTGGGACTTCGAAGTTATGCATATTAATTGTTAATAAGTTTATTTTTTAGACGAAAAAATTCTTTCTACTATACATATCTTTTCTTTCCGTGTTAAAAATCAGCTCAAAACCTGTTGATTTCCTGTTAAAATAAAACGTAATACATTAACATACAAATAATTACACTTATTCACGTTTTAACTTACAAAGAGGGCCCAAAATTAAATCTCTATACTTTTTTTCGTTGAATACAATTTTTGTATAGACGAAGATGATTTCATCAAAAGATCTGATCACGTCCCTTGAATCACCTAAACAACTGTTTATCAATTACATAAGTCAAATTCCGAAAAATTCAGGCTCATCACATAATTTAAGGTATCCTCTAATTATAATTCGACTTATGGGCATATGCCCAATACCTTAAACGGAAAAATTATCTTTGCACACTTATTCCATTTATGACCTTTTTAGTAGAAATTAAACGACGCAGAACCTTTGCCATTATTGCACATCCCGATGCAGGTAAAACAACATTGACAGAAAAATTATTATTGTTCGGAGGTGCCATT
>DAISHL010000494.1:0-1975 GCA_036822555.1 Bacteroidota bacterium
TGTTGGAACTGCCGGAGGAATCGCCGTCATCGTCACCGCCTTTTTTATTAAATTCTTTGATGTTCTGTGCCTCCTTAACGATCACCACCTGATAATCACTCATCATTGGGAATTGCTTCGCCAAACCCAGAATAGAAGCAAGCTCTGTGTCCTTTCCATAAACAACGGTTTGGTTAAACTCTCTGCCTGCCTCATCCAGCGCATTATTCTCAATGAAGTCGCTGATAACATCAATATAATACGCTTCCTCGCCGCTTAAGAAATAAACGGGCTTAAAGATCTTGCGTTTAAGGTCCAATAATATCTGATCGATCTCCTTCATTAGGCGGAAATGAATTTAGTGAATTATAAAACAGTGCATTCATATTTTTATACTTATTTTTGCACGCGTGGAGATAAGACTCGATACATATCTATGGTCAATTCGCATGTATAAATCAAGAACGCTTGCCTCTACTGCCGTAAAAGCGGGAAAGGTGAAATTAGCGGATAATGCGGTAAAACCTTCCCATGTGGTAAATGTTGGTGAGACTTATACGATCTCCATTGGTAGCGGACATAAAAAGATCATTGAAGTTGTTCGGATAATTGATAAAAGACAGGCATTTGAGATGGTGAAGGACTGTTATATTGATCATTCGCCTCCCATTGAAAAAACAGAAAAATTGGAGAACATGTTCTTTACACTAAATGTGAAACAAGACAAAGGCAGCGGCAGGCCAACAAAACGCGATCGAAGAAATTTAGGCAAGATGGGAGGTTGGTTTTAATATGGAGAATGCAACAAATGGCATTATCACCAAGAATGGTTCTGAACGTAAGTTTCTTGAAGGACCTCATTCTCGTGCCAGTGAATTTTGGTTCACTATAAAACTTTTACGTGATTTTATCAGAGGTTTCAGGGCCTTTCATTTCATTGGTCCATGTGCTACTGTTTTTGGGTCGGCTCGCTATAACGAGTGGCATGACTATTACACTTTTGCAAAGAAGGCAGGGGCGGCATTGGCGGACAGTGGCTTGGTGGTTATGACAGGCGGAGGGCCCGGATTAATGGAGGCAGCTAACAGAGGCGCATTTGAAAGTGGAGGTAAATCCGTAGGCTGTAATATTGTTTTGCCCCGAGAGCAAAAGGCCAACCCGTACTTACATAAATGGGTACTTATCGATTATTTTTTTGTAAGAAAAGTTCTGCTCACCAAATATTCTTACGCTTTTATTGTTTTGCCCGGAGGATATGGCACTTTAGATGAGTTGTTCGAAGCGATTACATTGATCCAAACTAAAAAAAGCAAGAGATTTCCGGTGATCGTGATGTGTAAACATTTTTATTCGAAGTTAATTGAGCATATGGATCATATGATGGCGGAAGGAACGATCACACAGCAGGATAAAGATCTGATCCTTTTCACAGACGATATACAAGAAGCTGTTAGTTATCTTGAAACATATGCAGTAAAGGAATTCAAACTTCGGGAGAAGCAGCCACCGAAACCATTTTGGTTATTCAATGAACGAAAATAAAAAAAGCGGCTTAAGGCGCTTTTTTTGTGAGAATTATTTAAAGTTTTTGGTTTTAAACCAATGAAATATCAAACTGCACAAGGTCAATAAATTCCTGCACACGCTCATCTACATCTTTTTGCGATAAACCGATCAAACGTTCAGTTCCAAAACGTTCAACAGTAAAGCTAGCCATGGCACTTCCAAAGATGATCGCACGTTTCATGTTATCGAAACTGATATCCTTGGTTTTAGCCAAATACCCAATGAACCCGCCGGCAAAGCTATCGCCAGCACCGGTTGGATCGAATACTTCTTCAAGTGGCAATGCAGGGGCAAAGAATACTTCTTCATTATTAAATAATAAAGCACCATGTTCTCCTTTCTTAATTACCAATACATTTGGCCCCATAGCCAGGATCTTTTGAGCGGCTTTAACCAAAGAGTATTCTCCTGATAATTGACGTGCCTCAGA
>DAISHL010000495.1:0-1957 GCA_036822555.1 Bacteroidota bacterium
ATTCGCGGGTAGGCATTTGATGACGCAAGCATTATTGTAGAAGAAATGCAAAACTTGAATTTTGAAGAAATTGATTCTGTTATGACACGTGTGGGTTACAGATCAAAAATAATTTGGTGCGGTGATTACAGGCAAACAGATTTAAGAAGATCAAATGATAAGTCAGGTATACTTAAGTTTTTTGATATTGCCCATCACATGAAAGCTTTTACACGAGTTGAATTTACAGCAGAAGATATAGTTAGGAGTAGCTTAGTGAAGGATTATATCCTTGCTAAATTAAAATATGAAGATGCAATCGAAACGACAAAAAATATTTGAGCATGATCTCTTACCTCAAGTAGAACTCAATACCACTAGCATTAATGGTAAAAGATTTTACGTAACGCCGGAGGGTAACATTTACCCTTCCGTTACGACTGTCTTATCTTCTCTATCTAAACAAGGTATTGTTGATTGGGAAAATAAAGTAGGTAAAGAGCAGGCCGATATGATTAGAAATCAGGCTGCCAATCGCGGTACAAATGTGCATGCTATTTGTGAAGACTATGTGCATAATAAGGATGACTATCTTAAAGGGCATATGCCATCGAACATATCTCTTTTTAAACAGATTCAACCCTATCTTGACGAGCATGTAGATAAGATATATGGCATTGAGATACCGTTGTACAGCCACACCCTTAAGACAGCCGGTCGTTGTGATTTGTACTGTAGGATGCATGGAGTAAACACTATTGCTGATTTTAAAACATCAACAAGAGAGAAAAGTGAGGCCTGGATTGAAAATTACTTCTTGCAAACAACAGCATATGCTATGATGGTAAACGAGCAATACAACATGCACGTTCATTATATTTGTGTTCTCATTGCGGTAGAGGACGGAACACTACAGTATTTTGTAAAATCACCTGATTCCTATAGAGATAAAGTAACGGAACTTTTTAGGAACTATAGCAGTTGATTTAATTTCTTAGTACATCTACAATGTATTTGTTATGGAGAAATATATGACCTCAAGTGAACTTCTATCTAAAGTAAATGTTAAACCGGAACATGTCTTGTGTAAAGCTGTTTCGCTTACGCGGGAATACTTAGACAAGCAGCCTGATCCTCTTAGAGAGGCAAATAAAATCTTAACTGGGTTTGGTATTGAAAAAGTTGACAACGTTAAGAAAGCCTACGTTTTTGTTATGACAGCTGTGGAGCAATCAATGAATAGTACATCACCTAGTATCGAAGCAATTATTAACCGTTCGAACCAACGCATTCAGAATATTACTGATATGCTAGGACCGGGAGCCTTTGTAGTTGAGAAGGAAATGAAAGAAAGTAAGGTTGTAATTACTAAGAGCAAAAAAGGCGGCAGTAAAGGCGCTATTGCAACGGAAATTTATCTTGCCAACAAAGAATAAGACGATAAAGCCATTATTGAACTTATTCAGAATGAGCTTGAAGTTTCTAAACAAAACGCCTATACTTATTTGTATAACGCCAAGAAAAAAGCTATATAGATTTATGAACAAATACTTACTACCCTTAACCCTTCCAACATGCCTTAATTGTGGCAGGAATGGGGTTTGTTTGTAGAAGAGCATTATCTAATACAAACCCCAGGCCTAAAAAACCTGGGGTTTTTTATTTTCCGTGTGTAGCGCAGCCTGGTAGCGCATCTGCTTTGGGAGCAGAGGGTCGGGAGTTCGAATCTCTCCACACGGACCATTAAGGAGAGGTAAAATGACTACAGAAGAATACTGGCAGTGGATAAAGGATAATATTCAATAGTACGGTGGCCGAGTGGTCCAAGGCAACAGCCTGCAAAACTGTAACACCGTGGGTTCGAATCCCACCCGTACTTCCAGAATTAGTTGTTTTATTTTTTAGAGTTTAATATAATTAATCAACGAGCTCGCCTAATCAGCAGCTAGTGTGACCCGCACGATGAGAAGTAGGTTGA
>DAISHL010000496.1:0-1956 GCA_036822555.1 Bacteroidota bacterium
ATTTTTGTACTGTGTCACGTTGCGTAAAAAAATCGTTCTTATCAAAGAATATAAGCCAAACAACGAGCGCAACTATCGTTAAAAAATATTTATTTTTTATAAGGCTTAGTAAAAACATCTATCTTTATACAGCTAAGTTATTTAATAATAATTGAACTGAGAAGGTTGTTACAAGTCGTTTTCAATAGCATATTGTTAGTTTGTGTTGCATTTCAGTTAAATGCTCAGCAGGCAGGGGCTTTTAAAACCTACCAGTTGAAACAGCCCAGGGTAAAAAAGGCATATGAGTCGAAGTTTGAATCTCTAAAGACTGAATTGCGCACTAAAGGATTCAAAAGCGATGATTTTGAAGTTTTCTTAAGGGTTTTTAAGCATGAGAAGGAATTGCAGGTGTGGCTGAAAGAAAAGGGAAACTCTTCGTACCGTCATTTCAAGACCTATCCAATATGTGCATCCAGCGGGGAGCTTGGACCTAAACGAAAAGAAGGTGACAATCAGGTACCGGAAGGGTTTTATGAGATCCAGCACTTTAATCCGGCAAGCAGCTATCATCTGAGTTTAAAAGTGAATTATCCCAACAAGAGCGATATGAAAAAAGCAAAGGGCAGGCCCGGTGGAGATATCATGATTCATGGAGAGTGTGTGACCATAGGTTGTATACCTATTGAGAATGATCCAATTGAGGAACTGTATATTTTGTGTGTAGAGTCATTTGATAGAAAACATAAGATCAGTCTGGATATTTTTCCATTCAAATTCACAGCAGAGAACGACAAAACTATTGGAAGCGGGTATTCAAAGGAATTGAATGATTTCTGGAAAACTCTAAAGCCGGGATATACATATTTTGAAGAGAATAAAAAGGCGGCAAAAGTAAGTGTAGACAAGAACGGAAATTACGAAGTTGTAAAATGAGAACGATCCTATTAGCTTTAGTCATATTGTTTATAGCTTGCGAGCCACCCGATGAATACAAGCATTTGAAACCATACATTTTAAGTGAGGAAAAGTTCATGGATGTGTTTGTAGACTATACACTCATTGAAAGCACAATAAACCTGAATATCAAAGGAGCTAACGATCAGAACTTTGATTCCTTGTATAATTTTAATGTATTCAAGAAACACAATGTTTCAAAAGCACAGTACGATTCAACGTTAAAATATTATTCTGCCAAGCCTGAAGAATTCAAAGAGATCATGGAACGTGTGTTAGAGCGCATGAATATGCAAAAGCCTAAGTAAACTTAGTGCAGGATCTTGAACATTAATTCTTTTAACAGGTCACCACTACTGAGGCTGCTGTTGTTCACCCCTTTGCTTTTAAGATCGTACTCTTTTAAATAAGCGAAAATATGTTTGAGTTTCGCTGTAGGGTAATTGTTAGCAGCTTTCATGTAACCATCTACAAAAAAAGGATTTACACCAAGGGCACCTGCGGCAGCGAATTTTGATTTATCCTTTAAGAAATGAAAGCGAAGTATCTTCGTATAGTAATTGTAAAGCGAGCTAAGCACCATTACCAGAGGATGTTCTTTTTCGTGGGCTGCAAAATAATTGATGATCTGATTGACCTTCAGAATATCTTTGTTACCTAATGCATTTTGTAGTTCAAAAACGTTAAACTCCTTACTGATGCCAATATTGTCCTGCACCAGCTCAACAGTGATCTCATTACCTTCAGGCAGATTGATGAACAGTTTATTTATTTAATTGGCGATCTTGATAAGATCATTTCCTAAAAATTCAGCGATCATGAATGCAGCTTTTGGCCAAATGCTGTATTTGCGGTCCTTCACGTAATTGGTTATCCACTCAGGCAATTTATTATCGTATAGTTTACTGCTTTCAACGTAAACCGCTTGCTTTTGCAACGCTTTGCCAATAGCGCTTCTCTTGTCAATGGTCTTGTATTTGTAACAGAAGACCAGAATGGTAGTAGGCTGAGGAGATTTTA
>DAISHL010000497.1:0-1949 GCA_036822555.1 Bacteroidota bacterium
GCCTACTACGCGTGTGGGGTTGGGGAGCAATCTCACGGAAACAGGCCAAAAAGAATTGGTAAGAACGGTACACGACTGGCGCAAGGAAAAAGAGTTGCCTATCCATAAGATCCCTGTTGTGTTTGGGATCTATTTTTAAACGTTGCCTGTTTAAAACATCTTCTTTCACTGAAAATCTGAGGTTCAACATTTGGTAAATTGCATTCAATGGGATTAATTGGCAGATTGCAATCCAAGATTAATTTGGTTCTATAGCGTACCATGTCTTTATTCATTTCTTTTTTGTTTGCCTGGTTGCTGCCTTCAGATTATGTTGATTTCCATAAAGTAGATGAGTTCGATTCGGTATGGCCTTACAATGATCTTGTGTTAAAGAAAGATTTTCTTCTGAAAAAGAGCAGCACTGAATTGGAAGAAGAGAGAACCCAGATCAGCAAAGAAAGTCCTTGTATTGTAACTATTGATCTTACAGATTAGGATGAGAAACTCAAAGCTTTAAGTGCATTAAAAGACGCAGACCCTAAACTACTCGGGGTACTGGCACAAGCATTAGACTCAATCTATAAGGTTGGGATCATTGAATCTGTTATTGAAACCGAAGGCAAGCCTTTGTTGATCGACAATGGACACCTTGCTGAAGTGAAGGATAAAAAGACGTTCTATACGCTTGAATCTGCTTTGCAGAAGATCCAGAATGATATTGATGCAAGTGGTTTAGGGAACAGTAGAACAAAAATTTCTCCGGAGAATTTTCTCGCCATCACACATTACATTAGCAAGGAAAAAACTGAACATTATGAGAAGGAAGCTCTCAGTAATGTTTCCATCTACAAGGAATTTTATCCAAAGGGAATAAGACTTGTAGAGCGAGGAGAGGCACTAACAAAAGACAAGCGTGAGTTAATTACGGAATATTACAACCAGTTGCGACAAAATACACCGATCAGCAGCCTGGTGTTCCTGGGACGTTTTGCATTGATCTTTTTTGTGAATGTGATACTACTCATGTATCTATACTTTTTCAGAAAGAATATGTTCGGACAAAATATTCAGGTGGCCTTTCTGTATCTGAGTTTGTTAACGGCGTTTGTTGGAACGTGGTTCTTTTTTAAGTTCGGACTCATGTTAACTGCTATTCCTTTTGTGTTAGTGCCTATCATGGTGAGAGTGTTCTTTGATAGCAGAACGGCCTTGTTCACGCATTTGGTGTGCCTGCTGCAGTGTACATATTTTATGCCTGATAAATTCGAGTTCCTTATTCTGCAATTGATCACAGGCATTGGTATTCTGTTCTCGATCTCTGAAATGCGAAAGCGTCAGCAGATCATGAATGCGGCCATCATTGCCGTTATATTCTATTGCTTTTTATTCGCCATGTATAATCTTGGATTCGGAACACGCATTCTTACCACTAAGTTCTCTGCTTATCTTCCTTATGTGATCAGTGGAGGGCTTGTGTTGCTGGCAACACCTTTGATCTTTATCACTGAAAGAATATTCGGGTTTGTGTCTGATTTTAAATTGCTGGAATTATGTGATCTCAATCAGCCGTTGTTAAGAGACCTGTCACAGCAGATCCCGGGAACTTTTCAGCATTCTTTACAGGTAGCAAATCTGGCAGAAGAGGCCATTTATTACATTGGAGGAAATACGCTGTTGGTAAGGGCGGGAGCTATGTACCATGATATCGGGAAAATATACAACCCAACGTATTTCACAGAGAATCAAGGAAACAATGTGAGTCCGCATATGGAAATGATGCCTGTAGAAAGTGCCAGGATCATTATCTCGCATGTGATCAATGGTATTGAACTCGCCAAAAAACATAAGTTGCCAGAGCAGATCATTGATTTTATTAGGACCCATCATGGCACAACCACTGTTGGATTTTTTTGGCATATGCAAAAGAAGGATAAGGCAGAAATTGGTGTGAACGAAGATGATTTCAG
>DAISHL010000498.1:0-1949 GCA_036822555.1 Bacteroidota bacterium
AAGTACAGATCAGTGAACCGGCATTACCAAAAGTTGAACCATGGAACGTACTCACCAAATTGAGTAAAGAAAAAGAAGTTGTTGGGTTCTTTATCTCCGGCCATCCTCTTGATCCGTACCAACTGATCATGAAACATCAATGCAATGCCAATTGCTCTCAGTTAAAGGCCGGCTTAGAACCTTTCAAGAACAAAGACGTGACCTTTGGTGGAATCGTAACAGGTTTTGAACATCGCACCAGCAAAACAGGCAATCCATTTGGTAAATTGATCATTGAAGACTACAACGGCAGCATTGACATCATGCTATTCTCGAAAGATTACGTGGAATACAATAAATTCATGGTACAAAATCTGTTTGTGTACGTGAAAGCAAAGGTGCAGGAACGTTACAACCAACCCGGTAGCCTGGAATTGAAGATCCAAAAGATTGAGCTCCTTGAAAATGTAAAGGAAAATGCATTCACCAACCTTAAATTAAAAATGTCGCTCGATGATGTTTCCAATGAATTCATCAATCAGCTTGATCAACTTCTGAATTCTTATCAGGGGAAATGTAATGTTGAATTTTATGTTGAAGACAAAACGGAAAACATGAATGTGAAATTGTTCTCTAAAAAAAGCAAAGTGGCCATCAATGATGAATTGATTATGGAACTGAATAAATTAACGACTTTAGAATACGAATTAAACTAAGCCTATATGCGTAAGCTATTATTTCTGATCATTACTTTAAGTTTTTTCAAACTCAACGCACAAAAGAAAGAGCAGTTCTCCAATGATACAGCCAAATTCATATCTGACCTGAACATCTATTTCATAGACAACACAGGAAGTCGCATGGAAGCTGAGAATTACATGCGTGATTTCATTGCCAAATGGGAGGGCAATTATGTGGCGGGGTACTTTAAAGAGATCATCATTAAAACCTCAAACATGATGGCCGCCAAGCGCCTCAAACCAAATCCATTCTTCTTAAGCTACTATAATATTGTATACAATTACATTGAAAGTAAACAGCCAATTGAGAATTTTGAGGACTACCAGAAGTGTGCCGAAAAAATGCTAGGCAGTAAAATAAACAAGAACATACAGGATTTCTTTACACTAGGCGAGAATGCATTTAAAAGCAACATCCTTTACAGTTCACCTTCTTACATCTATTATACTTTAGAGCATAACTACAAATTTGTTTACGACTCCATTCCAAAGGTTATGCTAAAGGACGTTACATTGATTGGTGTGAATCCAAGAGGTGATAGCATGGCCGTTGAGAAAACGAGTGGCGTATACTACCCTACCACCGGTCGTTTTTATTGCAAGGGGGGAATTGTGAGCTGGAAGCGCTGTGGCTTGACAGATGATGTATTTGCAACCTTAAAAAGAGTAGACATTGACTGTAAGACAGGTAACTATATTAGCGATAGTGCCGTTTTTACAGGAAAACAGTTCTTTGATAAACCACAGGTAGGAAGATTTAATGACCGTATCATCACGGAGAACGGTGAGATCACTTATCCTCGATTTGATTCCTATAGTAAGCGACTTGTGGTCAAAAATATTTACCCTGATGTTGATTACGATGGAGGCTTTGGAATGCGTGGCCCTAAATTTGTAGGATCAGGTACGCAAGGAAGTCCGGCCAAGATCATCTTTAAACGTGAAGGTGTAAAATTCCTTGAAGTAAGTGCGCGCGCTTTTGGAATGAGCCAAGAAAAGATCATGGCCAATCCTGCGTATGTTAAATTCATTCTGGGTAAAGATTCCATCACGCATCCAGGCTTAAGTTTCATCTATCAAATAGAAAAACGCAGGATCACCATGTTAAGATCGGATGACGGTCTTCAAAAATCGCCATACTCTAATACATTCCACAAACTCGCCATGCATTTTGAGCAATTGGTTTGGAACATTGATGACCCTAAGCTCGATTTCAACTTCCTTCCAAAC
>DAISHL010000499.1:0-1946 GCA_036822555.1 Bacteroidota bacterium
TAACATCCTCACCTTTGATGTAGCCAACTCCATTGCCAATTACTCCAATGGCGGTACTATTGTGAATAAAGAGAATACCCTGAAAAGTAAGAATGGACATTATTATTCATCAAGTAAAGACATTGCCTTTCATTACGATGTAGAATTAACGAACCCGGATTATAAAATGAACAGTGATACGCTGAGATATAACACTGTGAACAAAACCGCTTATTTCCTGGGTCCAAGTATTATCCTTAGCAAAAAGGATTACATCTATTGTGAGAATGGGTATTATGACACGCATAACGAAAGATCCGCATTCAGTAAAAATGCTTTGCTTGTTACTGAACATCAAAAATTGACAGGGGACAGTTTATTTTACGACAGGGCCAAGCAAACGGGACGGGCCTTCAAGAACATTCGATTGATCGATACCACTCAGAAGTCAGTTCTCTATGGGAACTTTGCTGAATTCAAACAAAAGAATTCTGAAGCATTGGTGACCGATAATGCCATATATGCACGTATAGTTGAGAAAGACACGATGTTCATACATGCAGACACCCTTTACCACAAGGATCTTGACAGTGTCAATAATTTTTTAAATGCCTACCATCACGTGCGTATCTTCAAATCCGATCTGCAGGCATTGTGTGATTCAGTTTCCTATAACAGCATAGATTCATTGATGCATTTGTATTACTCACCCATCTTATGGTCTAATAGATCACAGGCTACGGGTAACCTCATCAAGATCAAGATCAACAACAAATCTATCCAGGGATTTATACTTGAAAACAATGCTTTCCTGATCAATCAGGCAGATTCGTTGAACAAATTCAATCAACTATCCTGTAAGAACATTGAAGCCTTCTTTGATAAAGACACCATCCGCAAAGCCGTGCTTACAGATAATGTGAACATAATTTACTATGTAAAGGAGAATAACAAGTATGTAGGAGCCAATAAAACAACCTGTTCCTCCATGATCCTTTGGTTCAAGAACGAAGAGATCACCAGATCGGTATTGAACAGTAAACCCCAGGGGAATGTTACTCCTTTAGGTGAACTTAAAGAGGAGGATAAGACCTTGAAGGGATTCAGCTGGCTAGATGAAAAGCGGCCAAGATCAAAACAAGACCTTCTGAAAAGATGAAAGTGACCCTTCTTCATTATATCATTTTCATGTTCATTGCATTGCTTGGTATTTCAAAGGCACAGGTCATAAACATCGAAAGCAAACGGTTCCTCAATGATACAAATGGTTTTGTAGGAAGAAGCGATCTGAACTTCAACATCAATCAGAACACACAACAGGTATTGACCTTTGGCATCAATGTGCATGCGCAATATCAGAAAAACAAAAGCAGATTCATGGCCATTAGTGATCTGGCTTTGATCAAAGCAGCGGAAACTGAGTTTGTGAACAATGGCTACCAACATTTACGCAACAGTTACAAACTTGCGAATAGGGTCACTTGGGAAAGTTTCCTGCAGGCACAATATAACCTTGTTCTAAAACTAGATAAACGCTACCTGGCGGGCACTGGTCCGCGCTTTAAACTATTCAAGAAAAAACATTTCAGGCTTTATACTGCAGCCCATTACATGTATGAATTCCAAAGTCAGAACAGGGAAACCATCATTCAATATAACCACCGCATGAGCAGTTATATAACCTTTAATATAGATTTTAACAAGATCGATCTTTCAAGCACAACCTTTTATCAGCCTTTACTTACTGATTTTTCTAATTACAGAATTGCCAACGATTCCAATCTTGATATAGGCATCAACTCACATTTCAGTTTCAGAGTTGGTTTCAATATGTTATATGACAATAACCACCCTCTAGGTGTACCTGATCTGGTATATACTTTGAAAAACGGTTTTAGTTTTAAATAATAATAAAAACGGGTATACATTGGTTGCCCCATAAATACCATTTTACATTGTTTTAATTT
>DAISHL010000500.1:0-1944 GCA_036822555.1 Bacteroidota bacterium
AGGAATGCTTTCCGTTTGAAATGTATTGATGTAATTGTTCAATTCAGTGATCAGAACAGTTCCTGTTAAATTGATTTTGCGAATCTTGTTATCTTCTAAAATTTGAATTTCATTTTCATTTGCCTTAAATGTAGAGATGGGTCTTAAGCCAATGATCGAGTAATTCCCTTCTCTTGAATTATAATCAGAGCTTTCTAATAATATTGAATTTGCATACTGATCTCTGATCTGCAAATACAAACCAACCGGCGTTTGCTTGTCGAGTTGAAGTTGTTTATGATATGTTTTTAGTTTCATGTTGAGTTGATTAAATAAAAAAAGCCCGCTGTAGATAAACAGCGGGCTCAATAACCTGTATAGTATTAAAATAATAATCTAGCTGTTTATAACGTTTGTTATAAACCACCACCAAAAATTATTTAGACTGAATTGTTGCATTTTAATGACGCAAAGTTAATCACAAATAAATTGTATTTCCAAATTTATTTTTCTTTCAAGCTGTTTTGTGCGATTTTTAAATTGATTTAAATAATATTCTAATTACCCTATGGATATAGTATTTACAAGGGATTCGTTATTATTTACCGGTTTTTATAACTATTTTTTCTATCCGAACTAAATAGTTATTTTAGCAAAGCAATGGCATTAGATTTAAATACACTTAAAGTAAGAAGTATTTCGGCAGCGGTTTTTGTGATCGTTTTATTAAGCGCTGTTTATTTTAATTATTACACCTTCTTTTTCTTCTTCTTTTTTGTTGCTATTTGGGCGTTAAAAGAATTCTATGATCTGTCTGAAAAAATGGGTGCCAGTCCGTTCAGGGAAATAGGCATGCTAAGCGGGGTATTGGTTTTCTTTTCCATACTGTCAAATTCCTTGAAGATCGATGGTGTTCACTTTAATGCCACTGTTCTGTGGATGTTGGTACCTTTTGTTCTGGCGATTCAATTCTTATTTAGCAGAACAGAAAAGCCTTTTCCTGCCTTTGTTTATACCGTTGCAGGAATTTTTTATTGTATCCTGCCATTTGCTTTGTTGGTGCAGATTCCTGTGGATACAGGATCCGGAAGCTCCCTAAGTGAGTTGTTTGCCTCATACAACTATTTTAAAGTGTTGGGGATCATTTTTTTAATATGGGCCAATGATACGTTTGCTTATTTAGGCGGAAGTCTTATTGGTAAGAACAAGATGTATGAGCGTGTGTCTCCTGGGAAAACATGGGAAGGGACCACCGTTGGAGTTGTTTGTGCGGTAGGTGTGGGATTCCTGCTGAATTTAGATCATACATTTTCCTCACCGGCCATATGGCCACTGATCGGTTTGTTTGTAGGTGTATTCGGAACGATCGGCGACCTGATTGAAAGTTTGATGAAAAGGCAGGCAGGTGTGAAGGACAGCGGAACACTGATGCCGGGTCATGGTGGTATCCTTGACCGCTTTGACAGTTTAATGTTTGTGAGTCCTTTTGTCTATTTTATTATCGAATTTCTGGTTAAGGCCTGATCAGAATTTGATCTGGTGCACACGGTGAATAGGGATAACCACCCCGTGCTTCAAAATTATCCTTTTATCGGTAACACCCCATACAGTAGTTTCCACCACTTTCTGGCTCGTATCGTCTTCAAAATAAATTCGGGCCTTTCCATGCTCCATATTGCCCAACACCAGCGCGCGCTTTAGGTTCTCCGTTCGTTCGGCGATCTTATCTTTGTCCACTAATACTTCAGTTTGAGGAAATCTTAATCCCTCGATCTTTTCCTTTTCAATAGACTCGAATTTCGTTGCGTTCATATCCCTTTTTATATTATTTAACGAAAGAAAACCAAAAGGGTTACATTATTTTTGAGAATTTAGCTCTTTATGCTGGGTCTTCAGTAAATTATAGAATTCACTTGCCCTGTGTGTACCAATGCGGTATACAACGCCACTATTGTCGGCAAGTTC
>DAISHL010000501.1:0-1938 GCA_036822555.1 Bacteroidota bacterium
TCTCCTTTTAATTCCATTAACAGCTTCTGATCTTTCTCGTCTTTGCGTATCAAATAGAATGAATTGTTGGCTGCAGCATAGGTCAGTTTCATTCTATTCTTGTCAATACAGCACAAAACCACATCCATACCATCCTTGCTTTCTTCTGCGCTTCCGGTTTGCTTCAATGTATTGATGATCTTGTCGCGGATGATGTTCAATACATCCGCAGGGTTTTGAGCAACGTTCTGTGAAACTATCTCCTCCAAAAAGGAAAGGCCTAACATGGTCATAAATCCGCCGGGTACACCATGTCCGGTACAATCCGCTGTTGCATAATAGATCCTGTTATCAATTTCATAGATCCAGTAGAAATCGCCACTCACAATATCTTTTGGCTTGAACAGCACAAAACTGTCTTTAAAATGCTTGTTAAACTCAGCTTCTTTAGGAATAAAGGCTCTTTGAATACGTTTGGCATAATTGATGCTGTCTGTGATCTCCTTGTTCTTTTCAAACAGCGCATCTTTTTGTTCCAGGATCTCTTCCTTTTGTTTTGAGATCACAATATTCTCCTCTTCAATGATCTCCTTTGATCTGGCTAGTTCAAGTCTGCTACGTATCTCATTAATGGTTAACCTGTACCTTGTTCTGATAAGGAAGATGGTGAATATACAAACGGTTAAAATCAGGAGGGCTCCATTGATCACAAATTCTTCAACGCTTAACTGACTGTTGAGTTTGAAAAATACAATGTTGCTGAGAATGGTTGCCAATACAATGATGATGGAGTACCAGATGTCCCATAATACCAACATGCCAACGCCAATGAACAATACCATATAGGCAAAAGCATGTTTTTGCACGTGTTCAAGATCCATCACGCTCCACATATAGGCATTTTGAATGGAAATGCCCAGTACCAGAATGAACATACAGGCGTATATGTCGATCTTTGTCCATTGTCTTGTCAATAAGGATATCACACTTATGGCAGATACGCTAACTCTGAAAAGAAAGAAGGGATACCAGTGATCAGGAAGTACATATATATCACTGATGAACCAAACTAAGTTTAATATCAAACCAACCCATGTGGTGATCACATGGAATCGCTCGGTAGAATTATAGAATTCTTTTTTTACTACCTCATCTGATATGGAAATATCATTCATTGGCTTATATCATTCTAAATATACGAAATATTACTTTCTACGCAACACTAACACCCGTGCTCTTTAAAAGTTTAGCCTTATGAACGCCATCGTACTGAATGATCAGATTTTGTGGAGTTTTTACGACAGAGTTATGGTCAATCGTCTTTTCAAAATCAAAATCAATTGGTAATATAACAAATCGGTAGTTGTGGTGATCAAGCTTCAATTCCTCAATGAGCTCAAATTTTTTAGATTTAGGCAG
Organism: Bacteroidota bacterium; assembly: GCA_036822555.1. GTDB lineage: Bacteria > Bacteroidota > Bacteroidia > B-17B0 > Aurantibacillaceae > Aurantibacillus. Next base: position 1,399 of record DAISHL010000501.1, read on the forward strand.
TTCATTCAGGAAAAGCTCCTTTGGTTTTACCTTAAAATGCAAGTAATAATCAATAGCGATCAATTGCTGCATCACCAAGTCTTCCGCATGATTCTTCCTTACATACTCAGTTATGATCTCATATACATCGGTAAGTGAATATTTATGAAAGTCACGTTTTAGTGAGAATAATTCACCCAAACCTCTTAAAAAGTCGAAGATGCTGTAATGGTACGTCACGTATTTCATGGTATTTACAGCTCTTTTATTATTCCAGTATATTTCAAGCATGTGTTCAAGCTTCGTGATAGAAGCAAGCTCTTCTTTGCTTAAATAATTGCTTTCAATGATCTGGTAAGGTGGTTCGGGATCAAAAACGAAACCATGCTGTTGATGTTTGTCTCGCACCTGGGTTCCTTTGAGGAATTTTAAAAAACCTAATTGTAATTCTGGCGCAAAGAGTTTAAATACTTCTTCAAAGCTGTATTTGATGTCAGGTATATTATCAAGGGCCATTCCAACGATCAGATCAAGATGCAGTTCAACTTTATCTTCAACTTG
>DAISHL010000502.1:0-1933 GCA_036822555.1 Bacteroidota bacterium
AGATGGTAACGAGTATCCGTTAGTGAAGTTGGATATTTCCATGACATCTCACCCTTTTTATACAGGTAAGCAAGTATTGGTAGATACTGCAGGTCGTGTAGATAAGTTCCGTTCACGTTATTCGAAAAAGAAATAATAGTCTTTGAATTGAATTGTAAGGATCCCGAGCCTCCTAGGTTCGGGATTTTTTTATTTTGAATGGTACAGTTTCAAGGCCTCAAAATAACTTTTTGCCACAAGAAAAACACGTTCATTGGTTTGAATACCATAATAGATCTTCGACGTATCCATTAATCTTTCGCATTCTTCTTCTTTATCCTGATACAAACTTTCTCCATACACCAGTGGCGAATTAATGATGTTACACAAAGTCAATTGCCTGCTGTATACACCGTGTATCTTTGTTGAAATGCAATTATTGGTCAGATAATCGGCATCAATACTGCAGGCTGTCGGGATCTTTAAATACTCATTGAAATAGGATACAGTATACCCTGCCAGTTTCTCTGATCTGTTCAACTGATCTGTAATGAGCAATCTTAAGAAATTGTATTTCGCTTTGGGTTTCTCAAATAACTCCGGCGTGTAGCACCCGCCAATAAATGCCATGGTGTAATTGTTCTGACTGACTTTTTTCCAGGGCGCATTCTTTTCGTCTACATTGTAATGTATGATCAATGTAACATCCGGTTTGTATTGATTGATGATCTTGGCCCTGCTGCGCAATTCATGGTCTCTGAAAAATTCCCAGAAAAATTTGTATTCATCCAGCTTGAGCAATTTTTTATACTCTTGCGGCTCCATCCGTTTAACATTCACTAAGCTGTCTAACACCCTTTGTTTATGATTCGCGAACCAATAGGAATAACTGCATCCAAACGTTGTTAGGCCAGATACCGGCCGGGTAAGGAATACTTCTCCTCCCTCCTCTTCTATCATGTGTTTGAGAATTAAGGAAGTTTTATACGTTAACTCTGCTTCATAGAGTTTAACGGTATCTGTTGGATGAAGGATACTGTCCTTCACAAAATAAAGGAACTTCTGTTCCTGCATGGCCTCGCTGAATGATCCCGCCAAATGCCCCGCATCTATGGCTACCTTTACACCTTTTAATGATTTTCCTTTTGTACCGGTTCTCTTGGGATGCTCAATATAGATCCTGACACTATCGCGTTGTCGCTTGGTATATTTTTTATTTGCTTTTCCCGCGAAGAATTTTTCCTGTTCTGCAAGGGAATAATGTTCTAACACTTCCGATACCATCGGAAGTTCCTTTTGATAGATCTTTATGTCGGCTTGTCCAGATTTTGTTAATAGAACTAAAGCATCTTTTTCAAACTTTACCATGTGACCTACGCTTCCTTTATAGTTCAGGTAGGTATCAAATCGTTGTTTGCAATCCTTCAATGTTTGTGATATCAGAACACCGGATAAAAGACATATTAGCAGTGCATAACGCATGTAATCAAATATAATCGGGATACCAATTCATATTATTTGTAAATTCAGGGTATTATTAAAGTACAGGTGTTAACAGCGTCTAAAATAAAGGAATTACTAAGCCGTGAGGTGTCATTTCATACCTCTCATGCAGGTGGTAAAGGCGGACAAAATGTGAACAAGGTTGAAACAAAAGTGTTACTTGAGTTCAACGTTACAGCCTCTGAACTATTGACAGACGAAGAAAAAGGGCTGATACTTAGCAAATGTCACAAGGTGAACAAAGAAGGGGTCTTGAAGATCTCTGCCGATATGCACAGGACGCAGTTGCAGAATAAAAAAGAGGTGATCTCAAAATTTCAACTATTGCTACTTAAGTTGTTCACGGTAAAACGCAAGAGACTGGCAACACGCCCCAGTAAACAAAGTATTATCAAAAAAGAAAAGAATAAACGTGCTGTAAAGGAAAAGAAACTCAATCGTAAAAAACCGG
>DAISHL010000503.1:0-1932 GCA_036822555.1 Bacteroidota bacterium
AACGGGGCCTTATTTACCATTAGAAATTTGTTAAAATCGAATACTCAAGAAATTGCTTACGATGCTTATGGAAAACCTTTTTTGCCTGGTTCAAACACGCATATGTCCATTTCTCATTCGCACAAATGGCTTGTGATCGTGTTGAATGAAAAAGAGGAGACCGGAGTTGATATTGAATTGCAAAAGGAAAAGATCAAGTCCATTGCACCTAAGTTCTGCAGTACCGATGAATTGAAGTTTGCCAGTACTGATGTTTTGAAGCTAACGGTCATTTGGGCTGCAAAAGAATCGGTGTATAAATTATATGGTAAAAGATCCATTGATTTTAAGTCGCAATTAACTGTTGATCCTTTCGGTAACGACAGATCAGGACAGGTGACCGTTACATTAAAACTGCCCGATGCTACAGGCAAATACCTGCTGGCTTACGAGGAGAAACAAGAGTATGCCTTAACCTATGTGCTGAATGAACTTAAGTGAATTGATACATCCACAAAAATTTGCCTTGGCGGTACTTGTTGATCCTGATAAGTATAACCCCAAGCTCATTGAATTGATAGGGTCAACGCATGCTGATCTTTTCCTGGTTGGAGGAAGCGTATTGCACGGCACATCAGTAAAAAGAACCGTTGCATCCATTAAGAGAAAGAGCAAGCTTCCTGTTGTATTGTTCCCTGGAGATGAAAAACAATTGTGTAAAGAAGCAGACGGGCTATTGGTGTTAAGTTTGATTTCGGGAAGAAACCCCGAATACCTCATAGGTAAACAGGTAAAAGCCGCGCCTGTAATTCGCAAACTTAAGCTGGCAACACTGCCCGTAGCTTATTTATTGATAGGCAACTCGGGTGTAAGTACCACGCAAAAGGTAACCAAAACAAAACCATTGACTGCAATCAAAGAGATATGCAACACCGTTATTGCAGCGGAGCAATTAGGTTTCAGGGCTATTTACCTGGAAGCCGGAAGCGGATCTAAAAAAAATGTAGGTGCAGCCATTGTGCGAAAGGTAAGATCAGTAACGCCGTTGCCACTGATCGTAGGTGGTGGGATCGATTCTCCTAAAAAGATCAATGAAATCAGAAGAGCAGGAGCAAATATGGTGGTGGTAGGTAATGTGCTTGAAAAATATCCTGAAAAGATCATCGAATTTTTTAATCTTATTGTTTAAGTATTATATTTATTGAATGAAGCTGATTGTAGTAACAGGTTCTAAGACTTTAACCGATGAACCAGCCTTGGTCACAAAAATGTTTGAAGATGGACTCATGACCCTTCATTTAAGGAAACCAAGAGCATCCACTCAGGAATTAAGGGATTATATTGATCAGATCCCGAAGTATTTCCATAACAGGATCATTATCCATTCACACCATATTCTTGCAGCGAAGTATGACCTCAAAGGAATTCATTTTACAAGCACTCATTTGACCAAGAAGTGGAAATATTTCTTTACGAGATTAAGGTTAAGATTAAAAATGGGTAAATTATTCAAGACCCGTTCATACAAGCGCTTAAGCAACATTCATAATCAGGAAGAGTATAGCTTTGATTATTATTTGATGGGAACCATGTTCAATAATCTTACCGGTGAATTGTATGGTGGGTTTTATGAGGAGGCACTGGTGGCAGCTCTGAAGAACACATCTAAAAAGATCGTTGCCAGAGGAGGAGTTACTGAAAAGGTTATTGAAAAATGTAAGAAGTATGGCTTACATGGGGTTGCGTTTGGATCGTATATATGGGATGCCGATAATCCTTGCGACCAATTCTTAAAAGTGGTGCGAAAATTCAACGAATTAAATATCGAATTCGATTAATGTCGTTTCTTGGCATTTTAGCCCTGGAGATTGGTGTAGCGGGCGAGTTGCTGACCATTCGGCATAGTATATTGTGATGGGCGATAGCCCACATAAGTGAGTGAGCATAGTACTT
>DAISHL010000504.1:0-1930 GCA_036822555.1 Bacteroidota bacterium
GATTATATAAAATTATTCCACGATAAAACCCCAATGAATATAGCATACAAGATCCAGGAGAATGAATTCAACGGTAAAACCAGTGTGCAATTGGTGATCGAAGATCTTAAGATCGCTAGATCACTTCCCAAATTTTTCCACGTCTTCTTTTGTGATCTCTTTGCCTCCGAGAATGATCAAACGCTCTATAACATTCCTGAATTCTCTGATATTACCGGGCCAGCTTCTTTCCTGAAGGGCTTTGATGGCGTCGGTACTGATCGTTTTTGCTACACCCATTTCATCACAAATAAGATTCATGAAATGAGTTACAAGTAAAGGAATGTCTTCTTTGCGATCATTCAGAGAAGGCACATGAATTGGTATTACACTTAGACGGTGGTAAAGATCCTCCCTGAAGTTCTCTTTCTCTATCTCCTTTTTAAGATCCTTATTGGTAGCAGCAATAACGCGCACATTCACTTTTATCTCCTTGTCTCCTCCTACCCTAGTTATTTTATTTTCTTGCAAGGCCCTTAATACTTTTGCTTGCGCACTTATGCTCATGTCGCCAATATCATCAAGGAAAATTGTGCCTCCTTCAGCCAGCTCGATCTTGCCTTTTCTTTGTGCAACTGCACTTGTAAACGCACCTTTTTCATGACCGAATAACTCACTCTCGATCAATTCGCTTGGTATGGCTGCGCAATTTACCTCCACCAAGGGACCTGAGGCTCTGTTGCTTTTTTCATGGATCCATTTTGCAACCAATTCCTTACCACTTCCGTTGCTTCCGGTAATTAACACACGAGCATCGGTTGGAGCCACTTTTTCAATGATATCCTTTACATTTTGGATGGCAGCAGAGTTCCCCACCATATCCACTGATCTAGCAATTTTTTTCTTGAGCACTTTTGTTTCCTGCACGAGCTCCGTGCGCTGCAAGGCATTTCTTATACTCACCAACAATCTATTCAGGTCAATTGGTTTTGCCAAATAATCATAAGCTCCTTTTTTAACGGCATCTACGGCTGTTTCAATATTGCCATGACCACTCATGATTATTAGAGCACTATCACATTTAGAATCCATGAGTTTCTGAAGCAGTTCAATACCATCCAGCTTAGGCATTTTTATGTCGCTGAGAATGACATCGTATGAATTTTTCAATGCCATATCCAATCCCTGAAGGCCATCTTCGGCTTCATCCACCTGATATTTTTCAAATTCCAGGATCTCTCTTATAGAACGCCTGATCGCCTTCTCATCATCAATTATCAATACCTTTGACATATGTTTAGTTAGTTTTGTTCAACAATTCAGACAAAGCTCCTTCTTTTAAAGAATAGGTTGATACCCGCAATTGTTTGATGTTATAATTTTGTAAAACGTATTTGATCAATAAACAAGAGATCACCATCATGTCTACACGCATTTCAACAAGACCTTTCATTTCTCTGCGTTGCCGAATTGTAGATGGGATAACTCTGTCTGCCAGTTTGAAGAAATCATGAATTGAAACAGAATACTCGGTTTTATCCTTCACAAATGGTTCTCCATTCAATTCGCCATGTATCATTTCTACCACTGAATCAAATGCACCTGAGGAGCCGATCAATTCAACGGGACCAAATAGATCAACTGCTTTTTTCAACTCATGTAATTCAGAGGTGAGATGCGAATTCATCTGTTCTATTTCCTTTGCATCAATTGGATCGCTTGGTTTGAACATTTCCAGAATTCTTGCTGCACCAAGCCTGTAACTTTGCTTCCAAAGCACCTTATCTTTTGTACCAATGACGAATTCAGTACTTCCGCCGCCTATATCCATGATCAAAGAAGGCGATTCACTAAGTTCAACAGCCATTTTATTCCCTTTGTAGATCAGGTCGGCCTCTTTGTTCACTTCAATGATGGCAATATCAATTCCGGTGGTTTCAAAAACTTTTTG
>DAISHL010000505.1:0-1888 GCA_036822555.1 Bacteroidota bacterium
TCAACACCAACAGTGTGATCATTGAACCTTGTTTTATTGGCGATAATGTTCAACTGGTGAATTCGGTGATCGGTCCGCACGCCAGCATTGGCGCCAATACCAGGGTAGAAAATTCCATTGTTAGGAATTCGATCGTTCAGAAAGAAGCCAAATTGAAGAACACCATTGTTTCTAACAGCTTGATAGGGATCGCTGCGGAAGTAACCGGCAAACAAATTGATCTTAGCATCAGTGACTATACACAGATAATTGTTTAAGTTCATATTACATAGCTCGCTTGTTTTCGCATTGGTGTTTACCGGATGCAAAGGAAAGCGTGTGAGTCAAAAAACGAACGATCCTGCCGAGACCGGAAAAAAAGGTAACATTTCATTAGAGGCCGGAGAGCTTCAGTTCGCTGCTAAATATATCGATGGGTGCACCGCTCGCATGAAAGGAAATGTTAGCGAGGCATTGAAGTTATTCAACGAATGCTATAAACTGAACCCAAAGAACATTCCATTGAAATATGAATTGGCAATGGTGAACAAACTTCTTGGAGTTAATGATATCGCATTGATTTATGCCAAGGAATGTGCAGAGGCCGAGCCAAAGAATGAATGGTATCAGTTGCTTCTGATCGACTGTTACCACACCCTCAAACAATACCAAAACTCCATTAAGGTTCAGGAGAACCTGGTAAAGAATTTTCCAACCAAAACTGAGTTCAAAGAAAATCTAGCCATTGAGTACACCTTCATAGGCGCCTATGACAAGGCTTACAACGTATACAACGAACTAGAGAAACAATTCGGTATCAATGAACAGTTGACCATCAACAAGGTAAAACTGCTGCAACAAGAGAAGCGCTACAATGATATTGAAAAGGAGGTCAATAAACTGATCGCTTCCTCACCTGAAAACCCAAGATACCTCACCTATCTTGCCGAGCATTTTGAATTCATGAAACAGCCCGAAAAGGCAAAGGAAGTTTACGATAAGATCATTGAAATTGATCCACATAACCCAACTGTGCACTTGGCTTTAAGTGATTACTACAAACTAAAAGGTGACGAGACCACATCATACAACGAATTGAAATTAGCGTTCTGGAACCCGGAACTGGATGTTTACACCAAAGCCAACATTGCTCAGGTTTATTTCAATACCTTCAAACGATTCCCTGAATCAAATTATGGCGAGCAAGGAAAGGAACTGGCAGGCATCATGATCAAGGTTCATCCGAGCGCTCCTGAATCCAATGCCATTCAAGGGGATTTTCTATTCTATGAAAAAAATTATGCAGACGCTTTAAAATACTACTACATTGCCTCACTGAAGGACAAAGGAAATTACCGCACATGGGAAAAACTGCTCAACTGTGAGAACATGACTCAAAAATACGACTCACTTGAAAGGCATAGTTTTGAAGCCATGGAATTGTTCCCGAGCCAGCCTTATGTGTATTACTTCAATGGGCTAGCAAACTTCAGTTTACATAATTACAGCAAATCCATACAATCCTTCAAAGATGGTTTAGAATTTGTGATCGACGACAAACCTTTGATGTCTGCTTTTTACAGTTATCTTGGGGATGCCTACCATTATCAGAAGGAGTATGAGAAGAGCGACAAGGCATTTGATGATGCTTTGAAACTGAATGCAGACAACACATATGTTCTCAATAATTATGCTTACTACCTTTCAGTTCGCAAAGAACAACTTGAAAAAGCAGAAAAGCTTTCGCGTAAGTGCATTGAACTAAAACCCAATGAAGCCACCTACCTTGATACATATGGATGGATCCTGTTCCAGCTGGGAAAATACCAACAAGCACAGGAATACCTGGAGAAAGCTTGTGAATTGAATTCGCGCACTCCCAATGTACTAGAGCACAAGGGCGATTGCT
>DAISHL010000506.1:0-1886 GCA_036822555.1 Bacteroidota bacterium
TTAGATTTCGCCTTAGGCATTGGTGGGTTACCTAAAGGTCGTATTGTTGAGATCTATGGTCCTGAATCTTCACGTAAAACAACCCTGGCCATTCATGCTATCGCTAACGTGCAAAAGAATGGAGGTATTGCAGCCATCATAGATGCAGAACATGCCTTCGACCGTTTTTATGCAGAGAAACTAGGGGTAGATACCCAAAGTCTATTGATTTCGCAGCCTGATAATGGCGAGCAAGCTTTAGAAATTGCAGACAATCTTATTCGCAGTGGTGCAGTTGACCTGGTTGTAATTGACTCGGTTGCCGCTTTAACACCAAAGGCTGAGATCGAAGGAGAAATGGGCGACAGCCGCATGGGATTGCAGGCACGTTTAATGAGTCAGGCTTTGCGTAAATTAACCGGCACCATTAATAAAACAGGATGCTGCTGTATCTTCATCAACCAGTTACGTGAAAAGATCGGTGTGATGTTCGGCAATCCTGAGACCACAACTGGTGGTAATGCACTTAAGTTCTATGCGTCGGTTCGTTTGGATATTCGTCGTGTGAGTCAGTTGAAGGAAGGCGAAGTAGTTTCCGGTAACAGAGTACGCGTTAAAGTGATCAAGAATAAGGTTGCGCCTCCTTTCCGTCAGGCTGAATTTGACATCATCTTTGGCGAAGGTATTAGCAAAGTTGGAGAGATCATTGATATTGGTGTTGAAAAAGGAATTATTAAGAAAAGCGGTTCTTGGTTCAGTTACGACGATACAAAATTAGGACAAGGACGTGATGCGGTTAAGGCCTTGTTCATGGAGAATCCTGATCTATCAGAAGAAATAGAGAACAAGATCAAAGATGCCCTGATGGCAGAAGCCTCAGGTGAAACAGAATAATTTGTCTTTTTAGCCGCTAAGGCTGTTGCTTAAAACTATTGGGTGGTTACCAATGTTGGTTTATAATTGAGAGAAAATAGAACGCCGTTCCTTCCGGAACGGCGTCTGTTTTTTGATTAAACAAGAAATTAAACTACACACACAGAGAATTGTTTAATCAAAATCGTATTGATATACATCGTCAATATCATGTTTCTCATCCAGCATGGTGTTCAATTCAGTGATCAGTCCACTATTCATCCCATAAACCCACCCATGGATCTGGATCTCCTTTTTATCATGCCAGGCACGTTGAATGATCTTTGTTTTTGCCAAATTCCTCACCTGTTCGATCACATTGAGTTCAGTCAAACGATCGGCACGTTTATCTTCATCCTCGATCTTATTTAATTCCTCCCTATGCTCATGGTACACATCCTTGATATGACGCAACCATTTATCCACTATACCAAATGTCTTTCGGGTCATGGCTGCTCTAACACCACCGCACCCGTAATGACCACAAACAATGATGTGCTTCACACCTAATACATTAACCGCATATTCTACCACACTCATCACATTCAGATCGGTGTGCACTACCACATTGGCAATATTCCTGTGTACAAAGATCTCTCCGCTCTGGGTATTGGTTACTTCATTGGCAGGCACCCGGCTATCGCTGCAGCCTATCCACAGGTATTCCGGTTTTTGGCCCAAGGATAAATTCTTAAAATAATTTGGGTCTTCAAATTGCTTCGATAATGCAAACAACCTGTTGCCATCGATCAGCCTTCTGTAACTACTTTCTATATTGCTCATAGTATTTCAAACTTTATTACTTGTAATTTAATATTGCGTTCATGTGTACTTTCTTCAAAATCCTTCATCACCTCCATCACGTCTTTATCACAGATCTTATTCACCGACCCATCAATGATCACAACACTACCATTCTCTACCTCCGAAAAATATTTATTCAAAAATCCTTTGTTAAAAAACTTCACATGGTGAGGCAATTTTACCACATAATG
>DAISHL010000507.1:0-1886 GCA_036822555.1 Bacteroidota bacterium
CCCTGTTACCTGTTCTTTTGAAAAATACTCTACAAAATTCTTACGATCATTATAATTAACATTTTCATTATCAAAAACAAAAACGCCCCCCGATTGAGGGGATACAGCGTCTTTAATATAAACGTGATTACTGCCTTTTGCATTCAAATACGCTTTCAAAAAACCAGCATACATTTTAATAACAAGAATTGTAGAATTTTCGTCAGATTTAGGGATTCTGAATGTTGACTGGAATAAATTTCCCGAAGCATACTGAAAAGCTGTTTTTGGATTACTATTTATCAGATGGGTAAGCCATGCTTTTAAATAAACGTGAAATATCTTTAAAGATAAACTCAACTTAAATTAACCCTTCAATCAAATTATCAAGATCAAGTACTTGAACAATAACATGTTCTACAAATTCCCTAAAGGCACCTTCTCCACCCTTTTTGCCGGTTATAAAATTTACTTTGTTTTTTACATATTCCGGTGCGTTAGCCGGACAAGCTGAAAAACCAACCTGCTTCAACAACCTTATGTCGCCCAGGTCGTCACCAATATAAGCCACCTCACTCCAATCAATATTCAGCTCTATACACAAGCTACTTGCAATAGAAAGCTTATCAGAAGCACCCTGAAAAAGGTAATCCACCTTAAGTTTCTCTGCTCTTCTTTTCACGATTTGAGTGTCTTCCCCGGTAATAATGGCAGTTTTAATCTCAAGTTTCTTACAGAATAAAATACCGGCACTGTCAGAAGTATTAAATTTCTTCCATTCGTTCCCGCTTTGGTCGTAATACATGCCGCCGTCTGTCCATACACCGTCAATGTCGGTTATTATCAGTTTTGGTAGTTTCATCAGTCTAAAATTATGTACGACTGTAATCCGCCGTAAGGATTTTTAAACAATCTGCATTCACGTAACTTCATGACTTCCTTCAGCGCCAATGTCTCTCCCGGAAACTGAGGGTCAACCAGCTCATCAAAACCAATGATTGCACCCTTTGGCATAAGCGGAAGCAATAGCTGCAAACAATCTTTGGTAGGTTTGTAAATATCAAAATCAAAATAAGCAAAAGCAATAATGGTTTCAGGATGTTCCTCCAGATAAGCTTTAAACTCCTTCACTGCATCTCCTTTTCGAAGTTCAAATTTCTTAAGGTGATTTAATGGCGACTCAGCCTGATGTGCAGTCATCAACTCTTCCAGATAATTCTCATAATGCTTTGTAACTGAAAATGCGCCGTCTTTTATAATGGGGTGACTGCCATCTTTTTGGTCTACATTCACAAATCCTTCGAACGTATCAAAACCTACAATTTTTCTTCCATAACTGTAAGGCTCCAGTATGCCTCGCAAATTAGACAAGGTTACAAGATTCTGTCCCCAACGCACACCAAACTCCACCAGTATTCCGGGTATGCTTTGAAACTGAAGATACAAGTGATGCAGGAACAACATCTTACTTAATTCCTGACGTTTCACAAACAAAGCGCTATTGGCCACCTGTTCTTCCGCCGGCAAAGGATTTGCTTTATGCAACTCCGTTAATTTCTGTCTGTTTGATATTTCACCCGGAGATGCAATTGTTTTTATTTCTATTTTCTCACTCATACTAGCATGTTAGGATATATAATTTCATCTTTACTGATCGACGTATTCAACTTCTTTCCGATCACCTCTTGTTTCATAGACCACTTAAAGCCGTCACCCGGTGAAAGCAAATGAATATCGTTTTCTGTGATTACTTCACCGGCCTGCATTGGTTTATTTGTGGCAATAGAACGCTCCAACTTCACTTTTGCTGATGAAACAGATGGCTCTATGTAAATTTCTTCTTTCCCAAGCGCCATTTCCATCACTCTGATATCTCTTACCATCCGGTTGATGCCATCAATACCTAA
>DAISHL010000508.1:0-1886 GCA_036822555.1 Bacteroidota bacterium
TTCGCCACTTTAGCAATTCCAACGATCTCCAATCCTTCGTAGCTGTGATAAAAGAAAACAAGATCTCCTTTATTCATGGCACGCATGTTATTACGGGCAGCATAGTTTCGTACTCCATCCCAAACGGCTTTTTTATCTTTCGCGAATTGATCCCAGCTGTATTTGAAGGGTTCTGATTTAACTAACCAATTATTCATAATAGACGATCAATTAATGCAATATCTTAAAAACGAGTTCTTTTAATAATTCTCCGAGTGTAGCCGATCCACTATCCACACCTTTTGATTTAAGATCATATTCTCTTAAATATCCGAAAATGGATTTTAGTTTTCCGGGACTATAATTTCTGGCCGCTATTTCATAGTCTTTTACAAAGAAGTGGTGAACGCCTACTGCAGTAGCGGCAGTTTTCTTGTCAGTCAGGAAATGATAGGTCAATATTTTGCAGAAATATCCGTATAGTGACGACATGGTAACAACCATTGGATTATCCTTGTCGTTGGCTGCAAAGTAATTGATGATGCGGTTAGCTTTTAGTGTTTCCTTTTTGCCAATAGCAGTTTGTAATTCAAATACATTATAATCTTTACTGATGCCAATATTGGTTTGGATATGTTCAGGAGTTATTTCCGACTTAGGCGGAAGATTGATCATTAGCTTATCGAGCTCATTACTGATCTTGCTTAAGCTTGTTCCCAGGTATTCCGTAAGCATAGCACTTGCTTTAGGTCCAACCGTATATTCTTTTCCTCTCAGATAATTATTGATCCAGTCAGGTACCTGATTGTCATACAGCTTTTTTGATTCGAATAGAACGGTGTATTTGTCGAGTTGCTTTCCAACGCTGGTGCGTTTATCAACCGATTTGTATTTGTAGCATATCACCAAAATAGTGGAGGGTAATGGGTTTTCTATGTAGGCAGCAAAAGGATGTTTGGCTTTGTCCTTGCTTTTGCTGTCATCATCCCCTTTGCCTACCAGGTCACGGATGTTTTGGGCCTCCTTAACGATCACAACCTGGTATTCGCTCATCATCGGAAAGCGTTTGGCTGCACCAATTACATCAGCGGCAGTAATATCTTTACCGTATAAAACAGATTGGTTAAATTCTTTCTCAGATTCATCCAATACATTGTTTTCAATATAGTCTGAAATAATATCAATGAAATAAGGTTCATCGCCCATTAAAAAATAAACGGGCTTATACACCTTTTTTTTAAGATCTGACATTATTTGATTGAAATCCATCTTATTCGAATCTTAAATGTTTAACCGTTAATCCATTATTCTTCAACTCATTTAAGGCGTCAATCCCGATCTTTAAATGCTCATCGACATAGTTTTCGGTCACTTTTTTGTCACTTTCAGCAGTTTTAACTCCAGATGAAATCATTGGCTGGTCGCTCACTAAAAGTAAGGCGCCAGTTGGGATCTCGTTATGGAATCCGGTGCTGAAAATAGTTGCTGTTTCCATGTCAATACCCATGGCACGGATAGAGCGTAAGTATTCTTTGAAATCATCATCATGTTCCCAAACACGTCTATTGGTAGTATAAACAGTTCCTGTCCAATAATCTTTGTTATGATTTCTGATAGTAGTTGAGATTGCTTTTTGCAAACTGAAGGCCGGTAAAGCCGGAATTTCAGGTGTGAAATTATCGGTTCATGTTCCTTCTCCGCGAATAGCCGCTATTGGTAAAATAAGATCGCCATTTGCATTCTTCTTTTTTAGTCCGCCACATTTGCCTAAGAAAAGCGTTCCCTTCGGATTGATAGCTGTTAGCAGATCCATGACTGTTACTGCAGTTGCACTACCCATCCCAAAATTGATAATCGAAATTCCGTTGGCATGCGCATTCAACATGGGACGGTCTTTTCCACGAACC
>DAISHL010000509.1:0-1882 GCA_036822555.1 Bacteroidota bacterium
TGCTGTAATCAAATTCTTCCACCACAGGGATATTCTTTTTCATCCATTCATCGTCGTGCCACATTTTATGAAAATTCTCCTGTTTGGCCTGCTGAGCCTTTGGTGATTTAACCCATCCATAATGATAAATACTGGCATTCAAAGGCATTACATTCAGTTTCTGCCAGTCAAAGGTCCTAACTCCCTGTGCATCCTTATAGGAACGTAAACGTTTATCATTCTTAATGATACTGATCTCATGGCTATACCAACGTCTGCCAACGCCAACATACGAATAGTGCCCGTAAAAGTGTTTATAATTAAACAACAAGCCTTGCACTTTATCATCATGGCAGTATTTGGCCATACTTTGCTTTATTGAATCAATATCTTTTTCATGGATACATTCGTCCGACTGAATGTAAAAACACCAATCGGTATCTTTTGAAATCGCATCAAACACTTTATTGGTCTCAATGGATAATACCAATCCCCCTTCTCGTTTTGTATCATCCCATACAGTATCTATGATCTTTATCTTCGGAGAATTGATAGATAGTATCAGTTCCTTAGTTCCATCCTCACTATTACCAACACCAACCAGAAACTCATCGCATAAAGGCAAAACACTTGCGATGGCTTCTTTAACCGGATAGTCGTATTTGATCGCATTGCGTATGATGGTAAATCCTGTAACTTTCATAACCTTCTCTTTAAAATGGATAACCAATACCAAAATTCATTACTACAGACTTCCATGGTTGCTTGTCATATGTAAACCTGTCTCCCTCCGGATACTTCGGATCTTTGATTGGCGCAGCAAAATCAAATCGTAGAATCAGGAAATCAAGATCCCAACGTATACCAATTCCTCCTCCAATGGCTATTTGCTTGTAGAACTCATCTACCTTGAATTCTCCATTTGGTTTATCAAGGGCTTTCTCTAATCGCCAGATATTCCCTGCATCTCCAAACAAGGCTCCATAAAATGATTTGATGATATGGAAACGGTACTCAACATTTCCTTCCAATAACAGATCACCGATCTTGTCAAAACGTGCCGAACTGTTGGTTGGATCATATCCACCCGGACCAAGTGTACGTGCCCTCCAGGCTCTGATACTATTGGGACCGCCGCTGAAAAAACTTTGCTCATAAGGCAAAACATTCAAATTGGCAAGGGTTTTTCCAATTCCTCCGGCAAGTCTGTAAACCAATTTACTTTTTTTAGTAACAGGTATATAAATGCGGTATTCCAATTCTGTCTTTAAAAAATGAGCGAATGGAATATTTAATATCGTATATCTTCCAATTGAATCTTGTTGCCCATCAAATGCTTTGAACAAAGCCCTTAAAATGTTACCGGAGGACATGGCATTCCAACGGATGAAATGAACCGGGGTTTGACTTGAATATACATTTTCCTTGCTGGTATAGATCACACCAAATTTAGTAAGTGTGGTAATGTGGTCGATAAAGGAATTCAACAAAAACGCATCGTTCAGTTTATTAAGATCGCTTTTGAAGGAAGAACTCAATTTTGCCGTGACGCTGTATATTTCAAATGGACTGAATTCAAACTTATATAACCTGTTACGTGATCGAAAATTCAAGCCATTCTCAAAACTAATGATATTGCGCTCAAAAGTACTTCTTGACTGATAATTCAATGATGTTTTAAAAAAGGTGCGGGGTGCCATCTCATTCTTAAATGGAAATAAGGAGAACGGAAAGAATGCCCTTGGAACGGAGAAACTGAACTCAGGACCGAATTGAAACGTGTTGAATAAACGCTGAATGGTACTTAATGAAGTAAGATCAATATCCTTCTCGTCTCCGATCTGATTTTGTGCCGTTAATGCTCCCTGAAGTTTTAACTGAATGATCTCCGCTCCCTTGAATA
>DAISHL010000510.1:0-1879 GCA_036822555.1 Bacteroidota bacterium
CTGGTGGTGGCATTCCATTGTGTTTATTAAGCGCGAAAATTGCCAGTTCAATTGTTGAAGAAAAATTCAAAGCATGAACCACATTAAAACATATGCCATATGGTTCCTGGTACTGGTATATGTATCGGGCGCTATAGGCTTTGTGATGAACCCATCCTTTTTTCTTCCTTTTACGCCGTATACTTTATTGCTTACCTGTTTGATTTTTTTGTTGTATCAACCTTATCACAACAGATCTTTTACCTTAGCATTTGTCTCCATTGCAGGGATAGGCTTTTTGGCTGAAGTGCTAGGTGTTTATAGCGGACAGGTATTTGGTGTTTATCATTACGGGAATGCCTTGGGTTCAAAATTGTTCGGAGTGCCTTTGGTCATTAGTCTTAATTGGGCATTATTGATCACTGCGGCTTCAGGACTTGTCATTAAAGTAACAACCAACAGGTGGCTCTTCTCTTTATGTGTATCTGCTGTAGTTACAGGCATAGATCTGCTTATTGAGCAAGTGGCACCACGTATAGATTTTTGGTATTTTAACAACGGAATGGCAGGGATCCATAATTATATAGGCTGGATGGTAGTTTCATTCATTGCTTCATTTATATTCTTTAAGCAGCTTAAACATTCTCATACACTGGTTGGTTTAACTGTATTGGCATTACAATTGTTTTTCTTTACACTCATTAATTTGTTTTATAAGTAATATGGACTATCTCATCAACATTTCAATTGTTCTGGTAACCTTTGTGTTAACAGAATTTTCCGCATGGGCCAATCATAAGTTCATTATGCACGGTGCTATGTGGTACTTTCATGCCGATCATCATAAAAAGGACCATGAAAGCTGGTTCGAAAGAAATGATGTTTTCTTTTTGATGTATGCGATCCCTAGTTGGTTATGTATCATGTTGGGGATGATGAATGGATTTGCATGGTATACCTGGGTAGGTTTTGGAATTGCTTTATATGGCCTTGCTTATTTTTTTGTACATGATGTGATCATACATCAGCGGTTCAAGATCCTCACCAAATCAACAAATTTGTATGTGCTGGCCTTACGCAGAGCGCACAAGATGCATCATAAACACATTGGAAAGGAAGATGGTGAAAGTTTTGGGATGCTGCTGATCCATCCTAAGTATTTTGCTGAGGCCCGAAAATTAAAAGCAGCGCAGCATTCATAAATTGTCATATCACAATACATATGATTATATTATTGCTGGCGGAGGTTGTGCAGGATTAAGCCTTGCCATGCATTTGAGGAATTCAACAGTTGATTTCAAAAAAGTATTGATCGTTGATAAGGACTCAAAATCGAACAACGACCGCACCTGGTGTTTTTGGACAAGCGAAAAAGACAATTGGTTCAATGAGATCATATACAGAAGCTGGGATCGCTTTAAATTCAAGACCTCCCATGTGAGCAAGCAATTCGATCTAGATCCCTACCGATATCATCTTATACGGGGTATCGATTTTTTTACCTATTGTATAGATCAGTTAAGCAGAGATCCAAGCTTTGTTTTTTTAACTGCTGAAATACTTACCATGGCCACATTCGAAAACAAGGGGAAACTCGAAACAAGTTCAGGCACCTTTTCAGCATCATATGTTTTCAACAGTGCCATTCGTACGCATCACAAACACCCGGACCATGTCAACTACGTACAGCATTTTAAGGGCTGGGTCATTGAAACAGAATCAGACGTGTTTGATGATACATGTCCTGTATTCATGGATTTTTCTATTGAGCAACACAACGATTGTCGTTTTGCATACGTGATACCTCAAAGCAAACGAAAGGCCTTGATAGAATATACCGGTTTCTCACCTGGCAGATTAGAGATTGATGTGTATGACAGTGAATTAAAGACATGTATCA
>DAISHL010000511.1:0-1872 GCA_036822555.1 Bacteroidota bacterium
ACACTTTGAATTTGATGTATAGAAGTACTCCAACTGTACGTCTACGGTTGTTGCAGGCTTTGATGCACCTGAGTACTTATCTAACGCGTCAACCAATGGTTTGTAGAATTCGATAGAGTTTTCAGGGATTGAACGACCTTTAATTTCTAATACACCATTTTGAAGATCAAAGTTGATCGATGGTGTTTTTGGAGAGCCTTCTATTTTATAATTATCCTTAATATAAATTTAGTTTTGTTGTGTTACTTTTATATTGAGTGTAAAGAAAGATATTTTATCGTTAATTTCCAAAAAATTATAATCAATTTTTTCGCCGGTCTTTCTGGCAATATCTATCATCCCCAATCCTCCCCCACCTTTCAGAGACAATTCGCCATTGTTTAACACCTCTTTGTAATAACTCTTTAATTCTTCCTTATTCAAGGAATTCACTTTATCTAACCTGTTCTTTAACCCTTCAACATTTTCATTTAAAATGTAATTCCCTGTGAAAATGGTATACACCTTACCTATCTTTCCGATCATAAAGATGGCGGATTTCAATTTTTCGGCTCTTGCGTCAGGGATCTCATCCATGTGGTGATACAAATTCTGAAGACATTCAACCAGAACGTTGTATACCTTTTTTTTCATTTTTGGTTCTTCCTGAAAATCATCCATTTTATTCTCCATGATCTGAAGAATGGATGTCAAAAGATCAGAGGTTACCTCACCTTTAAAGGAAAGCAATATGTTATTGCGTTCCATTTTCTCATAAATATCGAATACCTCTACCATTAAGGTGCTTATCAGTTCAAGAATTATTTCAATTTAAATGCAACTGTATTCCCGTTCACAGTAAATGTTGCATCATCATCACAAGCATCTGTTCCTGTACCACTGGTATAATCAACAGTTCTTGTTTTAAATCCTTCCGGAGTCAAATTCAGGATACCAAAAGAAATGAACTGACAACTTCCTCTTTTTGTCAAAGGTGTTGAAGCAGGAACATCAACTTCAAACTTTCTTCCCTGACGGTTTGTACCATTTGAAGTACCCCAAATTCTGATCACATCGTTACCATTTTTATAATCATGGCGAATAGTTCTGTTAGTTGAATACAATGTGGTCCATGAATTATTCGCACCGATACATTTACCATTGTAGATCCTTACATTGAATTCGCGAATGTCATTCACCGCATCATTCACTAAGGTCTTTAACACGATACTGTCACAGATGTAAGCGATCTTTTTATTCGGATCAGTATTGGCAGCTTTGAAATTGATCAATTCTATACGCATTCTGCTTCCCGGAACTTTTGGCTTACCGAACAATGTCACCTTGATATTTCCTTCTCTTAACTTTGCATCAGGGATTGGAGAGCACGTAGGGTTATTTAAGGTCATTGTGAATATTGGAGGACTGCTTAAGTTTGTAAAGGTTGTATCCCCTGAAACATACGTTAATGTATCGCATGTTGCCATAGCCCTGTTCCCATCTGCTGCAGTACCTTTGGTTTTAATGGCCACATTATTCACAGCAGGCACTAAGCCCATGAACTCCTGCTCTGCCACAGCATTATCTACCACCGACTGAGTTTCATTATCTACTTCAACGGTTTCTTTTTTATGACATGCTGTAAATACCAACATTACAGATGCTACTGCGGGAATAAAATATTTGAATGTTCTCATGATGAATTATTAGTTTAATCAGATAATTAATTGTTTATAATCGACCGAATATTAATATACACAAAAATAGAACAATTTTTTTATAATGCAATACCAACCACTAAAACATCATCAATTTGTTCGTGTTGATTTCTCCAGCGCTCAAAATTATCATTTAACAATTCGCGTTGCTCATTTTCACTCTTCGTGTGGATCT
>DAISHL010000512.1:0-1862 GCA_036822555.1 Bacteroidota bacterium
CCGTTAAAGGCACGTGCAAGCTAATGATATCGCAACGTTCGAATAATTCGAGCATGGAGGTTTCCTTTATATGATCATTGCCAAATCCGTGTTTATACTTATCAAAGGCCAGGATCTCACACCCCAACCCTGATAATTTGGCTGCAAAGGAACTGCCCATAAAGCCATATCCAATGATCCCAACCACCTTATGTTTAATTTCCACCCCTCGGTTCTCTGCGCGTATCCACACACCTTTCCTTACTTCAGCATCTGCTTTCTTGATGTTATTCAGCAACATCAACAACATACCAAGGGCATGTTCACCCACAGCATCCATATTGCCTTCAGGCACATGCACGCACCTGATACCTTTTGACTCAGCATACGCCACATCAATATTCTCCATACCTGCACCTACTCTTCCAATGCATTTCAATCTTGTGCAGGTGTCAATGATATCCTTTGTGAACTTGAACTTACTGCGTATCACCACAGCTTCATATTCAGGTAAGATCTTGATCAATTCTTCCTTAGGCCTATCCCAGTATAGATCACACTGAAATCCTTTCGCCATCAATGATTCGTGTAATACAGGGTGATTGCTGTCGGCCATCAAAATATTCATAGGTACAATATTACTTCATAGGTAAGAAAAATTCCTACGCGTGCAATAGCCATTTTGAGCCTCTTCATTAAGGTGTTGATAATGATGAAGTTTAATTAATTAACATTTCCCTAACATGCCATGTGTTTAAAAGTGGCTTTGCACAGTTATTAACAGCTAAAAATATGTAAACGCCTGATTCATTGAGTAGTTTGAATTGGAATTACACTTATGCACAAGTTATTAATAGCCGCGGAAATTTCGTAAATTTAAAGAGAGGCGAATTTATTGCACTTTTACCGTCCCTTAATTCTGAATATGAACCAAGACAACCAAAATAAGACCAAAAAACGATTATATAACCCTTTAACCAGCGGCACATCCGAAATAGGAAAAATTCAACCTCAGGCAGTGGATCTTGAAGAGGCGGTGCTTGGAGCGATGTTGCTTGAGAAGGACGCCCTGAGTACGGTGATCGATATCCTTAGTCCGCAAGCTTTTTACAAAGAGCAGAACGGCAAGGTATTTGGTGCTATGGTGAGCTTATTCAACCGTTCTGAGCCAGTGGATATTTTAACCGTTACTCAGGAATTGAAACGTACCGGTGAACTTGAATTTGTTGGTGGGGCATACTACGTTTCCTCTCTGACCAACCGAATTGCGTCATCAGCCATCATAGAATTCCATGCACGTATCGAAGCTCAGATATTTCTGCAGCGCGAACTCATCCGCATAAGCACAGAGACCATTAAAACAGCATACGAAGATGGTACCGATGTATTTGAATTGTTAGACGAAACAACTAAAAATATTTTTGAGATCCTTGACAGCAATGTGCGTAAGCAGCACGACAAGATGAGCACATTGATCTCTAAGGCCATTGAAGAGATAGAAACAGCCGCCAATAAAACCGATGGTTTGTTAGGTGTACCTAGTGGTTTTACCGCTTTAGACCGTATCACCGGCGGATGGCAAAAATCTGACCTATTGATCCTTGCTGCCCGTCCGGGTATGGGTAAAACCGCATTCGTTGTTACCATGGCAAAGAATGCCGCAGTTGAATTCAACAAGCCTGTTGCCATCTTCTCTTTAGAGATGAGCAGTTTGCAATTTGTAAAACGTTTGATCTCCAGTGAAACCGAGATCGCGCAGGACAAGATCCTGAAAGGTAATTTAGACAATCATGAGTTTGTGCAATTGCATGAGCGTATCAAAAAATTATCTACCGCGCCATTGTTCATTGACGATCCGCCTGCCCTTTCTATTTTTGAACTTC
>DAISHL010000513.1:0-1851 GCA_036822555.1 Bacteroidota bacterium
CACAGCGCCATTCAACCTCACAATCGTATACGAGGCGCTGCGAGCTCCGGCAAGACCTGCCAATCTCAATACTTCAGGAATATCCTGATTGTTTATTCCTGCAATTACCGGAGCCATTAAAATACCACATGGGATACCATGCTCCGTTAATGTTTGTATCACTTTAATTCTGTTCTTGTATGTTGATGTTCTTGGTTCAAGCTTCTGACGCACCGATTCATCCACCCCGGTAACAGAAATGGTCACATACACCAAATTGTGCTTTGCAAGCTCTTTAAGCAGATCAAGATCACGCAAGATCAAGGCATTTTTTGTAATAATGCCTACGGGATGCTTATGTTTTAGGAATACCTTTAACATGCTGCGGGTTATTTCCATTTGCTTTTCCAATGGCTGATAACAATCTGTATTGCCAGATAGCATGATCGGTTTTACCTCCCATCGTTTAGAGGTGATCTCCTTCTCCAATAATTCCGCAGCATTCTTTTTAACAATGATCTTTTGTTCAAAATCAAGGCCGGCACTGTATCCCCAATATTCATGGGTTGGTCTGGCATAACAATACACACATCCATGCTCACACCCCTGATATGGATTGGCAGAATAGTCCATTCCAATATCCGAACTTTCCACCTTATTGATGATCGTTTTAGGATAGGTATAAATAACCTCCGTTTTCTCATTCTCCAAAAGTTCCTCATCCAACACTTCTTTGTATTCCTGAACAGAGGTTATGCCCGAAAAACGGTTGAAAGTGTTCACCTGTGAGCCTCTTCCCTTGAAGTACACCGGATTCTGATTGTAATGTATTGCTGCGATCATGACACAAAATTACTGTGATCTATAGCAATTGATTGCTACTATTTGTAGCAAATTGAAAAATTATGATCTCAGGAAGGTAAGATTCCTTTTCAAACCCTTGTATTTAGTGCGTTTTACGGCACTTCCCCTGAACACCTTCTGAAAGGTCTCCTCGGTCATGTCCATCCATTCGTTCTCGGTCATCTGCAGTAATCCACGTTCATCATTGAATAAGGGCTCGCGATGCGGTTTACTGAAGCTGTTCCAGGGACACACATCCTGACACACATCGCAACCAAAGGCCCAATTGGCCATCTTGCCTTTGTAATCGGAAGGAATATTCTCTTTCAGCTCTATGGTCAAATAACTGATACACTTGCTTCCATCTACCACATAAGGCTCCACAATAGCATTGGTTGGGCAGGCATCTATGCATTTTGTGCAGGTGCCGCAATAATCCTTTATGGGCGCATCGTATTCCAGTTCAAGATCCACAATGAGTTCAGCCAAAAAATAAAAGGAGCCGTGTGATTTTGAAATTAAATTCGCGTTCTTCCCTACCCAACCTAAGCCGCTTTTGGCTGCCCAGGCTTTCTCAAGCACAGGTGCAGAATCTACAAATGCTCTGCCAATGATATCCCCGATCTTTCCTTTCAATGCAAGCAAAAGTGTATTCAACCGCTCCCGTATCACTTCATGATAATCTTGCCCATATGCATATTTGCTGATCTTTGGAGCATCAGGTCTCTGTTGGGTCTCCGGATAATAATTATACATGAGACTAATGACCGAATGCGCATTGTCCACCAACAAGGATGGGTCAAGCCGTTTGTCGAAGTAATTCTCCATGTACTTCATTTCGCCATGCTTGCCTTCTTTCAGCCATTTTTCGAGCCTTGGGGCTTCTTCATTCAGGAACTCTGCTTTGCTGATACCACAAAAATCAAAGCCTAGCATTGCCGCTTCCTGCTTAATGATCTTTGAATATGTAGATGGGTTTAAATTGATGGTTTAAAATTAAAAAGCATTGGCCTATGTGCCACTGAATAT
>DAISHL010000514.1:0-1847 GCA_036822555.1 Bacteroidota bacterium
CTATGGTATTGAATTATATTCATTGGAATCCAAGTCCGGAAATATTCACAATTCCGGGAATAGACTGGCCTTTGCGTTGGTATGGTCTTTTGTGGGCAACGGCATTGCTTGCCAGCCATTTCATCATGAACCGTATTTACAGAACTGAAGGCAGAACCAATAAGCAACTGGATACATTAACATTGTATATTATTCTTGGAACTATCATTGGTGCGAGGTTAGGACATTGTTTGTTTTATGGTCCGCTTTGGGATGTTTATGATGGTCAGGGCAATTTGATAGAAGAGGGATATTTGTCACATCCACTGAATATGTTAAAGGTATATGAAGGTGGTTTGGCAAGCCATGGAGGCGCATTGGGTATTATCATTGGCGCACTTATGTATTGCCGGAAAGAAAAAGAGAACATGTTGTGGTTATTTGACAGGCTGGTGGTTGTGGTGCCTTTGGCGGCCATGTTCATCCGTTTGGGGAATTTAATGAACAGCGAGATCATTGGGAAAGAGACCACCTTGCCTTTCGGATTTATTTTTGAGCAGATCGACATGGTGCCTCGTCACCCCGCTCAATTATATGAAGCTATTTTCTGTTTCTTCTTATTCATTGTCATGTATTGGTTATGGAAGAATAAACGAGATGTTTTAGGCAAGGGATTTTTACTCGGACTGTTGTGCGTTGCCTTATTTACTGAAAGGTTCTTTGATGAATTCCTTAAAGAGAATCAGGCAGCATTTGAGAATGATCTTGCATTGAACATGGGGCAGATCTTGAGTATACCGTTCGTGCTGTTTGGCGTTTACATGATGTGGAGGTCAAGAACAAACAAGGCTTGAGAATACTGAACTTAATAGAAAAAAAAACCCGATGAAATTTCATCGGGTTTTTTTGTGCTGTGTAATGTGTATTAGTTAGTGATACTGATCTTCTTTTCTAGCTCTTCGATATAAGCCTTAAAGCGCTTATCGGTATCCATTAGGTTATTTACCGTGCGGCAAGCGTGTAAAACTGTAGCGTGATCTTTACCACCACAATGCATACCGATGGTTGCTAATGAAGACTTTGTCATGTTCTTGGCAAAGTACATAGCGATCTGACGAGCCTGAACTACCTCACGTTTACGTGTCTTAGATTTCATGGTGTCAATGGCAAGGTCAAAATAATCGCAAACAACCTTTTGGATGTAATCAATAGAAACCTCACGTGCAGTGCTCTTAACAAATTTATCGATCATGGCCTTAGCAAGGTCAAGAGTGATTGTTTTCTTATTTAAGCTCGATTGAGCCAATAAAGAGATAAGAGCACCTTCTAATTCGCGTACGTTCGAAGTAATGCTGTATGCAAGGTATTCGATCACTTCTTTTGGTAACTGAATACCTTCGTTGTAAACTTTTTTCTCTAGAACGGCAATTCTGGTCTCAAGTCCTGGAGCCTGAAGATCGGCACTTAATCCCCACTTGAAACGTGACAATAAACGTTGTTCGATTCCCTGAATATCAACAGGAGCACGATCGGCAGTAAGAATGATCTGCTTGCCCAATTGGTGCAAATGATTGAATATATGGAAGAACACATCCTGTGTCTTATCTTTACCTGCAAAGTATTGTACATCATCAATGATCAACACATCGATCATTTGATAGAAGTGGATGAAGTCGTTCTGGTTGTTGTTCTTGATCGCTTCAATGAATTGTGTGATGAATTTCTCAGACTGTACATAAAGAACGGTCTTGTTTGGGAAATTCTTCTTTACTTCAATACCAATGGCCTGAGCCAAGTGCGTTTTACCTAAACCTACACCACCATAAAGCAATAATGGGTTAAAAGCGTTTCCACCTGGTTTTTGAGCT
>DAISHL010000515.1:0-1844 GCA_036822555.1 Bacteroidota bacterium
GTTTGTTATATGTAGATACACTATCTAATTTATAAATATCAGACATAGAGTGAAATTGTTACCAAATGTAGCAATTAATTAGAGCTGGGGATGTGCCATAATTAAAGTCAGTAAAAATGGTACATCATTATGTAATATGTATAATCATTGATAGCTGGATATGAACAACTTTGTTGTATGTTCAAAAAGTTACTAATAGGTCTTATCTGTATTTGTCTTCTCAACTCAAAATGTTTTGGACAGCATGTACCTGATTCTGCGAGGCACCCTATGAATTTTTCAGGTTCATTGGGAATTACGAACAATGGTTTTTCAATCATTCCATCATTTTCATTCAATGATCCTGCAGTTATTGCATTGCTGTCGTGGAAGAAGGCGAAATTCAGTTTCGATCCTGAATTCAGGATAACACATACAGGCGAAAAGGGGTCTATACTACTTTGGTTTCGATATCATGCAGTGAATCGTAAACGGTTTGCTTTTACCTTTGGAGCACATCCTGCTGTCAATTGGTTTCCTACGATCGTTAATCAAAGTGGCGTTAGTGAAGAGTTGTTAAGACTAAGAAGATTTTTTGCCTGGGAGTTGGCGCCGTCTTATCGAATTTCGAAGCATTGGACTGCCTCGATTTATTATTTACAGGGAAATGGCCTGCAAACTAATGGACCACGGACCACTCATTTTATCAACTTGAATACAACGATTTCCAGGATAGCTCTTTCTGATCATTTGTGGCTGACAGTAGTACCCGCGATCTATTATCTCTATTTGGATGGGAATGATGGGGTGTTTTTTACTGCTTCGGCTTCATTGGGAAGCAATAAGTCCCCTTTTTTACTACAATCAACTATCAACCAGAAGTTAAGATCTGCGATACCTGACACCCGGGTGTTCATGTGGAATATTGGTGTTGCGTATAGTTTTCGAAGAGAATTAAGATGAGGCTCAACTCACTTTTTGGGTTGAAGAAGTGATCCAAGCGGTAATTATAATTAAGAACTTCAGGTATTTGACTGCTGCGATGGTGGGTTACCGAATCTATACTTCACATATAGGATAACAATTATCAACCCTACGTGAATGAATGAAGTGATTCGACTATGATTCTAGTGACTATGGCAAAAGTTCCTTTCTTATTTTGTTCAAATAAAATAATGGATACAAGAGCAGAAACAGATTAGGTATCCACCAGCCCCAATCAAAATCTTTATGAAAGATCCAGAATGAGATGGCCATGAGGCCGGAACACAGGGTGAGCAATAATGACACCAGGGCAAACATTACCCATTGTTTAGATTTCAAACGATAGAGTTGGATGCTGAGTAGTCCGGATGCTGA
The DNA here is from genome assembly GCA_036822555.1 of Bacteroidota bacterium. Lineage (GTDB taxonomy): Bacteria > Bacteroidota > Bacteroidia > B-17B0 > Aurantibacillaceae > Aurantibacillus. Next base: position 1,339 of record DAISHL010000515.1, read on the forward strand.
AATCAGCATATCGATTGGAAAAAAAGACCAGTTCCAATCTACCAGTATTGGATTGGTATAATCTCTATAGAGCAATTCCGGCGGCAAAAGGTGAAAGTAAGTGATGGTCCAGTATAGGATGAAGGCAATATCTACAACAAAAAAAATCGCAAACAAACCTTTGGGTGCAGACATAGTGATAGAATTTTTCTGAATTTAAATTACGACAAATCATCTCTGAATGGAAGTAGCAGGGAAAATGGATGGTAGTTTTTTTAGCTTTCAGCTGGATCAATTCGCCTAAACCGGCATGTAACATGCGGCGGTTAACAGTTGCTATTCGCCCCATAAATGCGGTAAATAATCTCTATAAGAACTGATAATTCATTTAGTCTTTCCTATACACCACCCCGTCTTTCATCACGAATTTCACCTTCCTTACATCCGAAATATTTTTACTGGGATCGCCTGAAACACATACAACATCTAAGAGCTAGCCTTGCTATAAAGAGCCAAGATAATCATCC
>DAISHL010000516.1:0-1832 GCA_036822555.1 Bacteroidota bacterium
AAGTTTTTCCAAAAAGTATAATTGTTTTCTATGACTAGAGTGCCTGATTGGCTGCTCTCTTTGAGCTTGCTTGCGAACTCATCTGCGACTTGGATTGGAGAGAGCAGGTTTTCACGGTTTACATCCAATCCGTTGATAAAATCAGTATCGACAGCTGAAGGCATTAATGATATGCATCTCAGACCATATCTAGTATATTCTGAGGAAATACGATGGAGATATTTGTCTGCTACTGTTTTTCCCATGATATAGGAGTCCCATGATGAACCTTGAAATCTTTCCGTTGCGATTGAACTTATGAATGCAATAATTCCATCTTGACGAGCAATCAAGCTAGGAAGAACGCTGTCGACACATGATTTGAGTGCTTCGTACCCGACTTTGATGTGGAGATCTAGAGGTGAGTAAATGCTTGGACATGCACACTGAATTATGCCGTGAAGCTCAAAACTATTGGAAATTTGTTCAAGATAATTAGACAGGAGGTGTAAATCATGAGATGATGATAAATCGGCTTGAATTTAACTATGTTTACAGCGCATCTGATTAAGCTTAGAAAGAAGATCAGCGAAGATTTTACCTTCTTTGTTATAAACTAAAATTAGATCATAATTCATCTTCGCTAGCTCCAATGCGATTGAGCTCCCTATGGAACTTGATGCTCCTAAAATGACAATCGATCTTTTGGTCGATGAAGAAATATAATTTATATCTGATGACAATGTAATCTCGTCATCATCGTGCCTCGACCTAACAGACATCTCGGCAACAAAAGCAACATTTGAAGTGCTTTTGTTGAAGCAAAGAGTCTGGATAGTGATCAGCCGTGTGCTATCACTTTTAGATGCTATTTTTGCGCTGTAAGTCAGATTGTTGTCATAATAAACGGGATTCAATGCCGTTACGCTGTGCTTGAGATACAAAGAGCTTTGCCCAGGAAAAATGCAACCAGCTACTCTAGAAAGGGGTAAAGAAGTAAGGTGGATAGGTACGATTGGTGCTGCATAACCCGACTCATGTGCATACTGAACGTTATGGTGGAGAGAATTATTGTCTCGACTTAATAACTCGAAAGCGGCATAATCAGATGCAGTAAATTTTTGCGTGAAGATTGCAATGTCACCTACAGCCAGTTCCGAGAAATTCATAGTGAAAATACGTCTCAGTGAGTTTTGTCTTCAACATTAATGTGGGTTGGCATAGGAAGTGACTCATAGTTTGCTAAATCATACAACCACTCACCCTTTCCTTTCGGTTCAAATCCAAGCCTTGCATAAAGACCTTGTGCTGGCTGGTTGCGTTGCGTGGGTACTACCTTACCCACGAGGTATTGTGCCTCCTTATTATTGTGTAGTTTTTTGGCTAGCCATGAGACACAAGTTTCTTCAATTCCTCTTCCAAGAATTCTACATGACAGTAAATACGAATCTACAACAGCAATGCGACTCTCTTCCTCAATGCGCACTACAATCAAACCCATAATTTCATAAGACTGATCATTTGATTGATGCCCAATTAGTATAACACTACAATCTTTGCTGTTCTCGATCTCAATAAGTGCTCTCGCAGAATATCTAGTTGTTGTTGTGTTAAATTGATTTGTTTTCTGGCAAAGTTGTTCGGCACGCTGTAGATTAGACGTTGACAGAGCTTCCAACGTCAAAGTAACATTCAAGCTCACAAGATAGTCATTCAATGTGTTTTCAGAAGCACTTGACTGAAGCTCACTAATTTTTTGGGAGATCTCAATACTCTTGCGGCGATCAATCTTTTGATCTAGTGGCGATGAGGCGGAGCTAAGAAATAAATACTTTTGAAGAGAGTCAACATAC
>DAISHL010000517.1:0-1826 GCA_036822555.1 Bacteroidota bacterium
CCTTTTTGAAATTGTAGCGAACATTGGCTTTCATCCTAACTCTGTTCTCATTCTCAAGATACATGAATCCATCATAACTAAAGGCGTGACCCCCCACTACAACATCAAAATTCCCTATTTTTTCTGCATGTGAAATATTCACCCCTCTTTGTAACTGGCTTGTTCCTTTCCACCATTTGTATGTATTTCTTGGCGCATCATAGGCTACAACAAAGGAGGTTACATTGGTAATGGGTTTATCCTTCGCATATGCGGTACGCAAATGGATCACACCATTTAATGCGCTTGATCCGTATAAGGAAGATGCGGCACCTTTGATCACTTCGATCTGATCCACATTTTCCAACGGAAGATAATTCCATTTAATGTCGCCTGCGTCTGCGCTTAACATTGGCATATCATCCACCAGCATTAACACACGGCTGCCCGCTCCATAACTGAATCCGCTGCCGCCTCGGATACTTGCCTGACCGTCTGACACCGTAACACCGGGTACCTGATTCATGACGATGTCCAACTGTGTAGGATTTTTATTCTCAAGCAAGGTTGGTTTTATCACTTCCATACTCACGGTGATCTCCCCGATCTTTTGTTCGTATCTGCCGGCACTCACTACTACCTCATCCAAAGCACTTTCACTTTTCAATTCAAAATTCAACGTCAGAGAATCATTCTCTTTCAGAACAATGGTCTTGCTTAACTTGGTGTAACCTACCAATTGAGCGGTTAGCGTGTATTTGCCGGGTGTTAACATGAGTCGGAAGCCACCTTCAATATCGGCAGTAGTGCCATTCTTAAACTGTGTGCTAATAATTGCACCAATCAAAGGTTCCTGAGTTTGACTGTCTGTGACCTTTCCTTTTACAATGGCTTGATTTTCCTGCGCAAATAAATTGCTATGAATTAAAGCAAGCAAAGCAACAATAACGAGTGTACATTTGTTCATTGGCCGGTTCATTATGATTCTAATATACTAAGAAAATTAATAATTTCTTAGCAAAGCATCAGCCGGTTCAATGAATAAGATTTAAATTAGAATGATGGATGTAAAGGAATTGCCATATCAGATCGCACTTACTTTGTTGCCCAATATTGGCGATGTGCTGGCCAAAAGTCTTGTTTCATATTGCGGCAGCGCATCAGAGGTATTTAAAACCAAAGATAAGTTATTGCAAAAAATACCGGGAATAGGGGAGCAAATAGCCAAACAGATCGTTAAGAGTAAACATGTAATTACCAGGGCAGAGGAAGAGGCGGAGTTTATTGAAAAATATAAAATTGAAGCCTTGTTTTTTACAGATGAGAAATATCCGGGCAGACTAAAGTATTGTAATGACGGACCGGTGATGCTTTACTATAAAGGGAGCGCAGATCTGAATAAGGAGAAGATCGTTGCAGTGGTAGGCACACGTACTCCTGATGAATATGGTAAGGAGATCACCAGGCAATTCATCAAGGATCTTAAAGGCAGCGATGTGCTGGTTGTTAGCGGTTTGGCTTACGGAATAGATATTCAGGCTCACAAAACTGCCCTGGAGAATGAATTAGAAACTGTAGGAGTGGTGTCGCATGGTTTAGATAGGGTGTATCCGGGAGCGCATGCTGCTGTGGCAAAAAAAATGTTGAAACAAGGCGGAATGCTCACGGATTTTATGAGTGGCACGAATCCGGATGCCGTTAATTTTCCTAAGCGCAATAGAATTGTTGCCGGCATGTGTGATGCCTTGGTGGTTGTGCTAAGTAAGCGCGAAGGAGGGAGTCTCATCTCTGCTACCATTGCCAATAGTTACAATAAGGATGTTTTCGCATTTCCTTGAAAAGCGGGC
>DAISHL010000518.1:0-1824 GCA_036822555.1 Bacteroidota bacterium
AACAATTACACCATAAGGTCACGATCTCATACGTGAAATTTTACCGCTTGTAAAAGAGAACAGAAAACATACCCTGGAAAAGATTAATTTTAAAGAACTGGAGATAACAGAACATGTATTGAACAAGATCAGTGAGAACTGCAAAACACATAACGAAGAAGAAAGTACTTAGGAATCATTAAATCCCTGAATGTATGATAAAGATCATCACCGGACTTTTCTTTTTAAACACATTGTTTCAATCGAACATTGAATTCTGCAAGATCCTTTTCAGAACCGAAGGAGTTGAGAATGCCTACCCTCGCCTATCTAACGACGGCAAAAAAATTATGTATCAAAGTAATGCTAAATGAAATTGGCAACTTATGATCTTAGATCAATACACAGGTCAGCTTACCGATTTAACCAAAGCATTTTATAATTGTAATTACGCCGACTGGAGCCCTGACAACGAATGGATCTCATTTGTATCTGACAGAGATGGCAATGAGGAATTGTATATCATGCGAACCAATGGAAAAGACCTGAGACGCTTAACGAATGATAAAGGACGCGACATTCATCCGTATTTCAGTCCGGATGGCAAAAGCCTCCTTTTCAATTCAACCCGTGGTAATGGTTCACTTGACATTTATAAACTCACTCTTAAAAGTGGGCTGATCGAACGACTCACCACAACGCAGGATGACGAGACCTGTGCCAGGTATTCACCAGACATGAAAAAGATCGTATATCTAAAGAACAATCAAAAAAGTGACGATATCTTTGTTTTAAATACAAGCAACAAAACCACAGAGAACCTCACCAATACACCGGAGATTCTAGACGGCTGGCCTATGTATAATAAAAGTGGGGACTGGATCTATTTTTCATCGATGAAAAGCGGTACCTATTGCATTTACAGAGTTAAGCCGGATGGCACAGAACTAACCCAGATAACATTTCCAGCTGATGAAAATGAGGAGCATGCCAGAGCATTTATTTCTGACGATAACAAGACCTTGCTATTCAATAAAAAGATCGGAAAGACCATTGAGATCTGGGGATGTCAATTGATACAGTCTTAGTAGCATTCATTGATTTTTTATTTCAAAACTTCATAGTGCAATTGCACAAGTCCTTTATCGTATGAACGAGAGTTTATCAATCGCAATTTTTGTTCAGGCAACCCTTGCTTGAACAGCGAAATGCCTTCGCCAAGAAGTATTGGGATCACAGAAATGTAGATCTCATCGATCAACCTCTCTTCCAACAAGGCCTGTACCACTTGTGCACCACCGTCCACAAACACATGTTTACCCGGCTTTTCTTTTAATTGTTTTACAAGTTCTGTGAGATCACCATTATAGAACCCTGTTTTTCCAATTTTCTCTTTTGGAAATTTAGTGATCACATAAGCATCTTTATCTGCATGCGGGAACGAACCTACCATGCTCAATACCTTTTCATAGGTCTTTCTACCAATGATCACGGCATCCACATGGGAAATAAAATCATTATAGCCATAATCTTCGCCTTCCTTTTCCACGCCATTCAAAAATGAAATATCATCATTGGTCTAGGCAATATAACCATCTAAACTCATGGCTATGTATAAGATCACTTTTCTTTCCATTGCAAAAAAAAGCCGCTTATAGCGTCTTATGTTAAAGTTTTTCTACAGAGATCGGTTCCGAGTTATTGATCTTTATGTGATCAAGTCCTGCAGCTTTAAAAGCATTCATGACCCATGCCTTATCTTTTGTTGTTTTTAGTGTTAACTCAATTGAAAAATAATCCCCGTTTACGTTTCCTGGAATACAGTTAACACCCCCGTCAGACTTT
>DAISHL010000519.1:0-1817 GCA_036822555.1 Bacteroidota bacterium
AATTTCTGAAACAGGGTTTGTTGTGGAAAAACGGTTCCGGAAGGAGCCGTTTTTTTTGTTACTTTTGCCCCACTAACAATTAAACAAAGTTTTCATGAACGAAATAGGTTTAAAGGCACAAAATGCCTCTATTGCAGATCTAGGCCTTTCAAATGTTGAAATGGCATATTGGAATTTGCACCCAAGTGAACTGATTGAAGAATGTATCATTCGCGGAGAAGGTGTATTAACGGATGTTGGGGCATTAGCCATTGATACGGGTGAATTTCCAGGTCGTTCTCCAAAAGACAAATTTCTTGTTTACGATGAGAATACAAAAGACAGCGTATGGTGGGGAGATGTGAACAACCGTTTTGAGACAGACAAATTCGATCTATTGCACAACCGCATGCTGGCATATCTTGGAGGTAAGGAAGTATGGGTTCGTGATGCTTATGCCTGTGCAGATCCTTCTCACCGCATCAATATCCGCGTGGTGAACGAGTTCCCATGGAGCAACTTATTCTCATATAACTTATTCTTACGTCCTACCACTGATCAGATCAAGAACTTTAAGCACGACTGGGTGATATTGAATGCCCCTGGATTTAAAGCTGATCCTAAGATCGATGGTACCCGTCAGCACAATTTCGCGATCATCAACTTTACAAAAAAGATGATCTTAATTGGTGGTACCGGATACACAGGAGAGATCAAAAAATCGATCTTCAGCGTATTGAACTACATATTGCCTCATGAGAAGAAAGTATTAAGTATGCATTGCTCTGCCAACATTGGCAAGAATGGTGATACCGCCATTTTCTTTGGTTTGTCAGGTACAGGTAAAACAACCTTGTCTGCAGACCCTAACCGTAAATTGATCGGTGACGATGAGCACGGATGGAGCGACACAGGTGTGTTCAACTTTGAAGGTGGATGCTATGCAAAGTGTGTTGACCTTACCGCTGAAAAAGAACCACAGATCTTCAACGCCATTAAATTTGGTTCGTTGTTAGAGAACATCAATTTCTATGAAGGAACTACCACTGTTGATTACAGCAACATTGCTAAAACCGAAAATACACGCGTAAGTTATCCTTCTAATTATATTGACAATGCAGTTACTCCTGCTATCGGAGATATGCCAAAGAATATCTTCTTCTTAACATGTGATGCATTTGGTGTATTGCCTCCGATCAGTAAATTGACGGAAGGCCAGGCCATGTACCACTTCATTAGCGGATATACCGCAAAAGTTGCAGGAACTGAAATGGGAATCACTGAACCAACCACAACTTTCTCTGCTTGTTTCGGTAAAGCTTTCTTGCCTTTACATCCAACAAAATATGCTGAATTGTTAGGTGAGAAATTAAAGAAACACAAAGTAAACGTTTGGTTATTGAACACAGGATGGGTTGGCGGCAGCTACGGTGTTGGTAGTCGTATCAAACTATCATATACACGTGCTTTGATCACTGCTGCATTGAATGGTGAACTTGACAATGTAGAGTATGGTAAGATGCCTTACTTCGGTTTAAGTTTCCCTAAGGCTTGTCCTCATGTACCAAGCGAGATCCTTGAACCGATCAATGCCTGGAAAGATAAAGAATCATACAAGAACACAGCTCAAAATTTAGCAGGACAGTTTGTGAGGAACTTCTCTCAATATGCTTCTGCTGCCAATGAAGAGATCATGGCTGCAGCCCCAAAGGTTGAATCTACTGTATAATCATTTCTTATGATCCATTAAAAAATCCCTTTCAAATGATAGGGCTATTTTGTTGATGCTTTAAAAGTGTAATCAATTAAAACTTGCATTATTGTTTTCCCATTTTCTT
>DAISHL010000520.1:0-1810 GCA_036822555.1 Bacteroidota bacterium
TGACTCACTTAATATTTTGATGCAGAAAGGGCATACTGTAAGTCTTATCAAATATGGCAAAACAAGGATCCTGTTCAGAGACGGCTCCATTTACAAGCATTGTCAGATAAAGGAAATTAATTCCATAGCCGTTGTTTATATCAAGAATGGTGTTTTACATGATGCTTATATAGATTCCATTGACAGGATAATCTTTACAGAAATTCCATACTTCGTTGAATTTGACAAAACCCGCAAAGGCCAAATGAAACAAAATGAAGAAGATGATTATTAGACAACTGAAAAATATATTACATAGATCACTCTATCTTCTTATAATGATAGGTGCAACATCTTGCAACCATGTGTTTATGCAGCGCAAATACACCCAAGGCTTTTACCATGCAGACAATAAAAAGATCCGTCAAAAAAGCACAGACCAGAACTGCAGACAAAGCATACGACCAACTATTAAAAGCAATGAAACAACCGTTGTGCTGCAAGCTAATTCCTCTAATCTACAAACACCTAAACAAAAATTGAACGTGCGATTATTACGAATTAATGAGCATTCTTCTGCACATACCATAAGCGAGTGTGGAGACACCATATTGCTAAACAACAACAAAAAGGTCAATTGCAAAGTGATAAGCATTGACCATGAAAAAATAAATTATAAAGACTGCAGGCTTTCCACGCGACCTTTATTGACTTTAAGCAATAAAGAAATTAAACTTATCAAATTTGAGAATGGAGCAAAGGAATATTTTCAATCTTCACACCCTGAAAGCAATCATCTGATCGTTACCAAAACCAAGTCGAGAGTAGAAAGAAAACACAACGGCTTAGCCATATTTGGTTACATAGCAACTCTAATTACCGGAATATTCACCTTGTTTGCTTTTCCGATTGCAGGAATGATCATCACCCTTCTTTCCATCATGGGGATATTCTTTTTGAGCTATAAAAAAACAAGTGATGTTGGATACCTGATCAGCAAAGGCTTTGGTAAATTTCTTGGTATTATTTACCTAACCTCACTCATCATTTCCGTTCTTGCAATTATTCTGCTGATCATCGCTTTTGCGTGATCCTTAATTCCTGATGAGCTTGAATGTGTGTTCTTCAGACCCTGAACGAACGTGGATAAAATAAACCCCGGGATCCAAGTGCGATACATCAAAACTGTAATTATCCTTGTCTAGGCACTTCATTGGATGTTGTCTCCCCAACATATCAATACAACTTATGTGATCTAACTTCTGATCCTCATTGATTGCTCCGAGCGTGAAATAATGATCTGTAGGATTAGGATATAGCTTCAGGTTAGATAAGTGACTCGTTTCCTCGTGCATCTGAGTGAGCACATACTCAAAACAAGTGCTTTGCATTTTTGAAACAAAGATATCCTTACTGCCATATCCGTTTACATTCAAAGCGCCAAAGGTGGCATTTGCATCAAAATAACCGGCGGTATATATATAACATGAATCATCACATGCTATGCCATTACCTCTATCTTCATAAATCCCTCCTCCTTTTACTGCCCATCTCCATTTCCCTGTGCTATCAATGGCTGCCACAAACACATCTACTACACTTGAGGTTATTATTGATATTGTTCCTCCGAATTTTGCAGTATCAGCTAATTGCCCTGCTACAAAAATATTCCCCTTGCTGTTAGAGCATATACTATTTCCTCTTTCACCGCCTTCATCTGAACCTGCCTTTTTAACCCATTTCCAAACTCCTGAGGTAGTTAAACGCGCCACAAAAACATCCCTGCCATTTGGGCCTCCATTGTTATTCACCGTATCTGTCCCAAATATGG
>DAISHL010000521.1:0-1808 GCA_036822555.1 Bacteroidota bacterium
AGTGAGTATTTAATAATTCCGGGTTCTCTAAAATCTAAATTTGATAAAAAACTATATATTTACTATAATGACCTCGACCTGAGCCTAATTGGCTCATTTCGAAATAATTTTATCTATAAAGTAAAATGAAAAAAACACTACTGGGCATTCTTTTCATCGTTTTCACCTCAGCAAGTTTTGCTCAGGTAACAAAAACAAACAAATGGAGAAAAACAGAACGCGACTCCTTTGAGAATGCGTTTTTATTTTATGAGGACAAGTTGTACAAAATGGCTTTTCCAATTTATGAGGCTACGTTAAAGAACCACCCGAAGGAGGAATTCATTAGATACATGTATGGTGTTACGGCTCTGTCAAGAAGTGATAAACATGCCGATGCTTTGCAATACTTGCAGGAAGCGTATGACTGCAACAAACGTATCATCAATCTTGAATACGACCTGGCGCGCGCAAATCACCTGAATTACAAGTTTGACGAAGCTCATGAGATGGTAAACAAATACCTTGCCGGAAAAAAGATAACGCCAGAAGATAAAGCACGTGGCGAACTCTTAAAAAAATATATCGAGAATTCGAAAGTTCTGAATGGGAAGCAAACCGGAGCAAAGATCATCAATCAGGGAACACCCATCAACAGTGCAGATGAAGAATACGTACCCGTGATCTCTACTGATGAATCCATGATGGTATACACCTATTCAGGAACCAAAAGTAAAGGTGGACGTGTAAATGCCTATGGCGAGGCTTCAACCATTGGAGTATATGGTGAAGACGCCTATATCACCTTCAAACAAAACGACACCTTTTCAATCCCAAAGCCTTTAGAGAACATTAATACCACAGTGAACGATGCGGCTATTTCCTTGAGTCCGGATGGAAGAACCTTATATGTATTCCGTGACAATGGAGATGATCATGGGGATATATACGAAAGTAAATTAATAGGAGAGGATTTTACAACACCTGTGAAGCTAAGAGGAATGGTGAATTCATTTGCTTGGGACGGACATTGTACCGTTTCTGAAGATGGAAGAACCATGTATTTCTCGAGTGAACGTGCCGGTGGTTTTGGTGGTAAAGATATTTACCGCGCCACCTTATTGGCTGATTCAACATGGGGTAATCTGGTGAATCTCGGCGATTCCATCAACACCAAGTACGATGAGGATTCTCCATTTATTCACCCTGATGGATTGACCTTATTCTATAGTTCTAACGGTCCGAAAAGCAGCGGAGGTTACGATATTTTCACCAGCACCATGGAAATGGATTCAACATTTAAATTGGTAGAAAATGTTGGATACCCTATCAACACACCTGACGATGATATTTACTTTGTGGTAGCTGCCAATGGTAAACATGGTTATTACAGTAGTGGTAAAGCAGGCGGACAAGGTTTAAAGGATATTTACATGGTGGAGACCAATTTTCCTTCACACAAGTTAAAAGTATTATTAGTGAAAGGAAAAGTAACCTCAGAGGGTAAACCGGTTGAATCTCCTTACACTATTAAGATCATTGGTATTGATACTGTATTGTTCAAGAACTCTACATCAAACTCAACCAATGGTAACTTCCTTGTGACATTACCTCCGGGTAAAAATTACAAGGTTGTGTTCACCTACAGCACTTACCCTACTCAAACATTCACTTTAGATGCTACAAACCTTACAGAGTATTCAGAGAAGATCATCAATGTGAAGTTTGACACACCTAAGGATACAACGCCAATAACCAAACGTGATTCATTGGCCGTAGATACATTTAAAACAAAGGATAAGAAACTGAACGAGATCAAGAATTACTCT
>DAISHL010000522.1:0-1797 GCA_036822555.1 Bacteroidota bacterium
AATAGATTCTTCTCTGTATTGAATGCCAATGACTTCAATTGCTCATACTTCACGCTTCTATCCAAAAGCATGGCCAAATCTCTTCTTACACTTGGGTATAATGGCAGTTCAGTAAATTGCACCTTTAACTTCTTGTAAGCTTTTAATAAAGCCTGCCAGTTGAATTGTGCATAATATACTTTCTGTTTGATATCAAACTTTTGCAAGATCGATCTTTTTACACTCCCGAATTCAACGAGTGTATTTTTATTCAATTGACATGACAACCCGTATTCAAACGATGAAAGACCACTTTCTCCAACAGAAAATCCTGTAATTCCAAGACCACTCAGAACCAGGTCAACAACAGACTTTAGAACTGCCGTATCTGCATCATTATTCAATCCGTAGTGGTTCTCTTGAAAAGACTTACCGGTGATAAACATCACCAATTGCTTATCTTCCGTGTATTTAAAATCCTTTGATTCATCTAAATGATACACCTTACCAATTTCATACATTCTTAAATTGGTTTGCTTCCTATTCACATTATAGCTTACCGTTTGCAGAGCGCCAAATAGCATATCACCTCTTAACACATTCAGATCACTGCTTAAAGGATTAACTACCTTCACAAGATCGTTCTGTTGTTCGTGATACGTATCCTTTGACTATGACAAATTCATCGTCTCTAAAAACCCATTGGCCACTAACAAAGAACCAATACGCTCCTCCATTATTCGGTCAAAATTCTTCTCTTCATTGAACGCGGTGTATGTTATTTCCTTTGATACTTCAAGATTGTTATAGCCATAGATGCGCATCACTTCTTCAACCACATCTGCAGCCCTTGTTACATCTGTTTTGTATCTTGGCACCTGTAACAATAATCCATCGCTACCTTCAGTTTCAATGGTAATACCAAGGGATGTAATAATATTCTTCACAATAGCCTTATTAATGTTCTTTCCTATCAACTCATTGCAATAGGTATATGAAAAAGCAACTTTGTAAGGTTCTAATTTTTCAGGATACACATCCGTAATTCCCATGCTTATGGTCCCTCCCGCAATTTCCATGATCAAATTGGAAGCTCTTAACAAAGCATCAATGGTCATTTCAGGATCAGTTCCCCTCTCAAATCTGAATGAAGCATCCGTTTTTAAGCCATGTTGTTTGGCTGTACGTCTGATATAACCCGGATCAAAATAAGCACTTTCTAAAAAGATGGACGTGGTACTATGTGTTACTCCACTCTCTATTCCTCCAAAAACACCTGCAATGCACATTGGTTCAGAGGCATTATTGATCATCAGGTCGTTGCCCTTCAGTAGTCTCTCTGTTCCTTCAAGTGTCGTAAATTTGCTTCCATCCGCGGCAAGATCAACGATCACCTTGTTACCTTTGATCTTCTCCAGATCAAAAGCATGCAGAGGCTGCCCTGTTTCATGTAGCACAAAATTTGTAATGTCTACGATGTTGTTGATAGGTCTTAATCCTATGGCAGATAAACGTTTCTTTAACCAATCCGGACTTTCTTTAACTTCCACTCCACTTATCACCAAACCACTATATCTTTTGCAAGCATCACTGCTCTTTACATCGATCTCGATCTTGTTTAGGTTCGTTGCTTCCGGTAACGGCGTTAACCCGCTTAAACGTGCCTCATATGTATGCCCTTGTTCTTTTACATTAAGGATCGCAGCTAGGTCTCTGGCCACACCATAGTGTGCGGCTGCATCGCTTCTGTTTGGGGTGAGCCCGATCTCGAAAACAAAATCAGATTCTATCTTAAAATAATCAGCGGCCTTCATGCCT
>DAISHL010000523.1:0-1795 GCA_036822555.1 Bacteroidota bacterium
ATGGTTATGCAAAAGAAGATCACAGAATTTGAAACTAGCTTGATCAGTGCTGCTGAAGAGGCTGCCAAAAGTGCCGCACCAGTGTTTATTGACGCTATCACCAATATGAGTTTAACAGATGGTTTTGCCATCCTTAAAGGCAATGATACTGCCGCAACAAATTACTTACGCAAGACCACCTACGCTCCATTGATAGATAAGTTCAAGCCCATTGTAAAAGATGCCATCAATAAGGTAAAAGTTACAAGTTACTGGAATCCTTTGGTAACAAAGTACAACAAGATACCTGGCGTTAAAAAACAAAATCCCGATCTGGAGGAATACGTGACCATCAAAGCTATTAATGGTTTAATGGTATTAATTGCCGACGAAGAAACAAAGATCAGAAAGGACCCTATGGCGCGCGTTACCGATCTGCTTAAAAAAGTATTCGGTACCAAACCTTAATTGCTCTGAATTTAAAACATAAACATACGTAAACACACATACAATGAATTTTAACTTCAAAAAATTTATCCCTCATTTAGCAGCGCTTGGTTAATTCATGGCCTTAACATTAGTTTTTTTCAGACCATTACTTGGCGGAAAAGAATTGAAGCAAGGTGATATCGATCGACACAAGGGAATGAGCCAGGAGATCGTTGACTATCGCACGAAACATAATTCTGAACCACTATGGACAAACTCCATGTTCGGAGGGATGCCTGCATATCAAATATCAACGCTGTATCCTGGCAATTGGGTAACTCATATTGATAGTTTATTCAAATTATTCATGCCACATCCATCAGGGTATCTTTTCTTATATTTCCTCGGATTCTTCATCTTATTGCTTTGCTTAAAGGTAGAACCCTGGCTTGCCATCATTGGCTCTCTGGCTTACGGATTAAGCAGTTATTTTCTTATTATCATTGAGGCTGGACATAATTCCAAGGCCAATGCTCTGGGGTATTTACCGGCATTATTAGGCGGCATTATCCTTATTTTCACTGGAAGAAAATGGCTAGGACTTGCATTAACAGCCTTGTTCACTGCATTAGAGTTAAACGCCAACCACGTTCAAATTTCTTACTATGGGTATATTTTGATAGGGTTTGTGGTTCTTGGATATTTTATTGATGCCGTAAAAACAAAAAAATTCAAGGAGTTTGGAGTTGCTCTTGCCATGTTCATTCTGGCTTCGGGAATAGGTGCTTTGCCAAATGCCGGTAATTTGATGTGTACCAACGAATATGGCAAACTGTCTACTCGCGGTAAAACAGAGTTAACCATCAATGAAAAACTTGAAAAGAATTCTACCAACGTTACTTCAGGATTGGATAAAGATTATGCCACTCAGTGGAGTTATGGAATTGGTGAGACCTTTACCTTTTTAATTCCTGATTTCAAAGGTGGTCCAAGCAATTCAATCCAACGTGCGGATGCAAATGCATTGAAGAAAGTGAGCCCTGATTTCAGAGATCAGGTAGCCAGCATGAGTTCTTACTTTGGTGATCAGCCATTCACCAGCGGACCGGTTTATATTGGAGCCATTGTGATATTCCTGGCCTTCTTAGGCATGTTCATTGTGAAGTCTAATTTAAAATGGCCTATATTTTTTGCTACATTGCTTACCATTGCTTTAAGCTGGGGAAGTAATTTCAAAGGACTTACAGATCTGTTCATGGATCACGTACCTGGTTATAACAAATTCAGAGCTGTAAGTATGATCCTTGTGATCGCTGAGCTTACCATACGTTTGATGGCAGTACTGGCAGTGAATCTGCAGCTGCCCGGCGTGAAGCTTGTGCGAGAA
>DAISHL010000524.1:0-1789 GCA_036822555.1 Bacteroidota bacterium
ATAAAGTATTGTGCCTGCTTATGTTTCATGGCAAGCGTTTCGAGCTCTTTAATTTTTTTATGCCTGAGCGGTTTATCAATGGGCAAGTAACCATTGAAGGCAAAATTCTGTCCGATAAATCCACTTGCCATGATGGTAAGTACAATGGAACTTGGGCCCACCAGAGGAACCACCTCGATACCCACCTCATGTGCCGCCTTCACAACTTCTGCTCCTGGGTCGGCAATTCCCGGGCAACCTGCATCGCTCATTAACCCAATGGAAGAACCATGTTCCGCAACTTCAAGAAACTTACGGTAGTTGTTCGTTTGGGTATGTTCATTCAAGATCTCTATCTCGGCAGAAGAAATATCTGCATAGCCGTATTGCTTTAAAAAACGTCGTGCCGACTTTGCATCCTCTGCAATAAAGTGTTTCAGTTCTTTTACTACTTCACAATTAAAAGCAGGAAGAACCTTTTGCAAAGGGGCTTCGCTTAATCCAACAGGCAGCAAGTATAACTTTCCTTTTCCCATGATAATGACTAATAATCGTAGGAGATACCAGTACCGGACATCATCACACGATTACGGTAAGTGTTGGCAAACTCGTCCAACAGATCATTAACGATCTCAGTTTCTGTAAGTTTTTCATCAACCACCTGATTCATCTTTAACACAGTGATCACTGAAGAAATTGATTGTTTCCCCATTGGAACAAACACACTGCTCCATTTATTCAGACCAAATTTATTCTTTGATGTTTTAAATATATACACTGTTCCTTTTTCGTATTTATTCTTCACACTATACTGTCCATGAAAGATCAATGAATCCTTTGTTTTTTCCGGTTCATAATTTGAATACGCAGTTACTTTTTGATAGGTTCTTAATAGCGACTCAACAAGTGACACCTGGGTTAGTTGATCCTTACTGAACACATCGGTCAATCCTTCGCGTTCCAATTCACTGTAAAAATAAACGCGCGTGTTCACATTTTTGCTGTAGTACTTTGCCAATGTATCATTCAATGTGACCCCATACTTTTTTAGTGTAATGAAAATTGGCATGGCCAATTGCTCATTTCTGATCCTGGCGATCTTTTCAACGAATTGCTTTGCCTTTGCATCTGTTTGATAGAATGGTGCCAGGATCTGACAAAAACTAACCAGCAATGGCTGCTGAGTTGAATTGTATTTATCTTTTAACCTGTTATTCTTCAAGATCTGATTGGTTGCCATGGCCTCCAAGTTTGCCTTGATCAACTCCATGGTTTGTTCAAGATCGGCATCCTTTCCATAATTTGAATATTGATTTGCGGCTTTACTTTTTCCTGAGATGGTGGCATTGTAGCGTCTCAATTCAGTATTGGCATCTGCAAGTATAAGCTCCTTTTTTGTGATCAGGCTTTGTGGTGCTACGATCTTTTGTTTGATCAGCAAACTTAGTAATTTGTATACCGGTTCATGGTATTCGGTATTTGTGGTCAACTCTAATAATTTCGGGAACATTCCTTTACACAACTCAAGCGAATCCTGCATTACCTTGAACACATCATTCACAACACCTGCGTCACCCACCAATGGCACTTCCTGAGCAAGTAGTTCAGAAATGGCATTATGAGCATTTTGTGTTTTACAGTAAGCCAAACCTTTCAATAAACAAATTTGCAAATAGGCACTATCTGAATAAACCTTATATAGCTTTTTATAGGGATCGATGATCTTGTCACTGCCCAAAACACCTCCATTGACAAACAATTGCGCCTTTGCCTCCTGTGAAAGTTTCGAATGATCATCTGACCGAACAAA
>DAISHL010000525.1:0-1784 GCA_036822555.1 Bacteroidota bacterium
TCTCATGAGATTAAATACCAACAACGAAGGTGATTAAAAAATTCAACATGAAAAAACTACACACACTTTTTTCTTTGGCAGTAGCACTGTTTTTTACAGATAAGAAAATTTCTGCGCAACAATGGAACGGCCTTACATTATTCAGTACCATGGGAACAACCACAGTTGGACTAATTGACACCAACAGTATCTTAGTTAAAACATGGAACGTGACCGGCGGAACCGGTTACTCAACACATATGATTCCCGGAGGAACTATTATCCGCTCTGTGAACAACCCTGGAAATGTGTTAACCGGAGGTGGCATGACAGGACGTATTCAAAAGGTAGACTATAATGGAAACATTCTTTGGGATTATACACTGTCAAATGCAAATGAATGCTTGCATCATGACCACTGTCCTTTACCAAACGGTAATGTACTTGTGATCTGTTATGAAGTTAAGACTCAGGCCGATCTGAGCGCCGCCGGAGGAACAAACACCGCCTTAACATCCATTTGGTCTGAAAAAGTACTGGAACTAAAACCTGTAGGTACCAACTCAGCACAGATCGTTTGGGAGTGGCACGTATGGGATCACCTGGTACAAAATGTGAATTCAAGCAAGAACAATTATCAAACCTCCATATCAGCGCATCCCGAGTTACTAAATATCAATTATAGTTCCAAGAAAGATTGGATCCATATGAACGGTATAGATTACAATCCAATATTGGATCAGATCATTGTAAGTTCTCACAACTTAAACGAATGGTATATTATTGATCACAGCACTACATCTGCAGAGGCCGCTTCACACTCAGGCGGAATTTCAGGCAAAGGAGGAGATTTTCTTTACCGCTGGGGGAATCCTGCGGCCTATCAAGCATCCGGAACTACAATATTGAATGTAACAAACGATTCACATTGGATACCGGAAGGTGTGCCGGGTGCCGGCAATATCGTTGGCTTGAACAACAAAGGAGTTACCGCTCCTTCCAACAAATCAACCGTGGATCATGTTACTCCGCCAAGAGTAGATTATAGTTACACCATCACACCCGGCAACGCGTTTTCACCTTCTACCTATGGTAGCAGACATATATCCACAGGTTATACAAGCAATATGGGCAGTTCTAATCAGTTCCCAAATGGCAACCAAATGATCTGTTTAGCAACGGCAGGTAGTATTTACGAAATTGATGCCTCCGGAAATACACTGTGGACTAAGTCAACCGGTGGTGTTTGTCCGCAAGCCCATCGCTATACGCAATGTTATGTTGACAATTCGGCGCCTGCACAACCAAGTATATCATTAAGTAATGGGGAACTTGTCTCAACCGCCGCAACCACGTATCAATGGTACATGAATGGCAACTTAATTTCTGGCGCAACTTCACAATCTTATACACCAACGCAAAGCGGTTATTTTGTGGTTCGCATAACTGATGCCAATGGCTGCGTTTACGCGTATTCCCCAACATTCGTGTTTGGAAATCCAACCAACTTAAGTAAATACAATACTGTTAGCGATGTAACCATCTATCCGAACCCAAGTAAGGGCATCTTCAAACTTGACATTCAATCGAATCATTCATACAAAGTTGTTGTCAGAGACATGAATGGTAAATTAATTCTATCCGACAACAATCTTAAAGAGATAGATCTGACAAACGAATCGAATGGTGTCTATTTCTTAACTATTTATGGAGATGCCATGGGATCCATTACAAAAAAAATAACCTTAATAAAATAAGTCAATGAAAAGAATTGCAATACTATGTTTCATGGTTGTTGGCCTTTG
>DAISHL010000526.1:0-1778 GCA_036822555.1 Bacteroidota bacterium
ACTTAGTGAAAGACTGGAAGCCATCCGTGACAAAGCAGAGAAAGGATTGATAAACTCCATTGAATTTATAAAAGAACTTTGTCAGTTAGCAAAAGAAACACTTCAAGCCGAGAAAGGAACAGAACCCGAAGTAGAACAGAAAAATGCAAAAGCCGCATTGACTGAATTGTTCCTTGAATTGAAAACCAATACCCGGAGCATCAGGCATAAAATTGGGCGTATAGAACATCAGCACCGGAGATACCACACCTGCAAGAATTGCCATGCATGATACAAGAGAATTTTTTAAGAAACGGTTAGCAAACAAAAAGATCAAATAAAAACCTAATGTAACTACAGCCAGTGATACACCTCGGAGGTATGCCTCATTGAATCCGAAAAGTTTGTACAAGATCGCGCCGGTATAATAAATGATCGGAAATTCAACACCAGCGATTCCATCGGTATCCAGTTGTCTTTGAATTTGTGGTTCAAAGAAATTCATAGAGCCTTCATAATAATTCAGCGCAATAGAGGCGCGCTGACACTGCGCCGAAATATGAAGTGAACTGGGCCTGTTCTCAATATACTTGAACACACCAATGTACCAGTAGAACGTTCCAAATACAATACTGAAAATAAGGGGGGCCAGCATGCGCGACCACCTTGCAGAGGAATTGCCTGAATATACAGACTTGATCTTGTTGTTGATCCCTTTTATTTTCTCCGCAAATCCCATCACAATTTTCGTTCTTTTAATTCCACGAATAAGGTATCCACATCGAAATTCTCTTTAGCAGAAGGCCCTAAGAATGGGAACACATTCACCATCTTGTAAGGCTTATTCCAGGACTCATATTTGATAAGAATTGAATCTTTGAACCAACACCATTGATCTGTTTCAGTTACAAAGTATTTCAATGACGATGAATTCCAGTTGATGATGTTGCCATCCACATCAATGCTTGATAAATTGATGAATGCATTTGTTTGCACATAGTTGGTGCGTATGCGCCCATGAAATACAACGTAGTACTCTGTTTGGGGCTTACCCGGTTCGAACAGGTAATGACTAGAGATGCAAACCGAATTTGGTTTTCGTAATCGTGAAAAATAAAAATTTCCTTTGGTATCCTTCATTAAGGTATCTTCTCCTCTTTCTGTCTTTTCAGGAATTGCAGTACATTGATAAATGGTCTCATAGGTTTTATCACACGAAACACATATGGATGCAAGGAAAAAGAGTATGAAGAACTGTTTGATCATTGGCTATTAAATGACCATCTCTTTCACATCACCTTCAATGATCAATTTACCAGCGGTTGCTTTTTTAATATCCTCAACACTTACGCCCGGAGCTCTTTCCAATAATTTGAATCCACCACCCGGCGCGATCTCATATACGCCCAGCTCTGTAACGATCTTCTTTACACATTTATTGCCTGTTAACGGCAATTCGCACTTTGGAAATAATTTCGATTGACCTGCTTTGTTCACTTGTTGCATGGCCACAATAATATTCTTTGCGCTGGCCACAAGGTCCATTGCACCACCCATGCCTTTTACCATTTTTCCGGGGATCTTCCAGTTGGCTATATCGCCATCTTCTCTTACTTCCATGGCACCCAGTATGGTAAGATCAACTTTTTGTGCACGAATCATACCAAAACTCATGGCGCTATCAAATATTACAGCACCCGGTAATAAAGTAACCGTTTGCTTTCCGGCGTTGATAAGATCTGCATCCTCTTCTCCCTCATAAGGGAATGGACCCATGCCCAAAATCCCGTTCTCACTTT
>DAISHL010000527.1:0-1764 GCA_036822555.1 Bacteroidota bacterium
CTTAAGTAATGGTACATATACATCGGCAGATGTTGGTATTTTTACCCCGCTGGCTTTGAATGTCCCGTTCAGAAAGTTCTTTAAGGTAATGGCCAATGGCAAACCAACTGTTTTTGCCATAGCCGTATGATTTTCATCAGCTCCTTTGACCACCAGCGACGAAGTGATCTTGTGTGAGCTGCCATTCAGTGTGTATTCAAACAAATGTTGCAGCACGATCATATCCTTATCGCCTTGTTTCAGTTTCCACTTTTCTTCAAGCAGATCCTGCAAAAGCTGAGCCGGTGTGCCTTCTTTTAAACGGATAGGCTTATGACTGAACAGTTCCAGATAGTTCAATTTTTCTTCCACATCCGCATCATATTCCATGCCCATAAAATCAACCAATCTGTCTTTCACACTTCCTTTTGTTTCAGGTAAGAATGAAGAGATCAGATCGGTATAGGTCATTTTATCTGCATGGTGTATCTTAAATGTATCGTCCGTTAGGCCAAGTTTCACAAATACATTCCATGCCTTGCAATACCCAGGCATACGGAGTGTTCCGCGCAACAAGGTCTTTACATTTTTCAAATGGTAAGGTTCCTGATAACTAATACTATCGCGGTTTGCGTAAGCATCAAACTTACCGTATCCATCCACGGAAATGGTATCTGTTTGAAGGAACAATCTGTTATACGGAATGAATTTCAAATGACCATTCTCAATATATTGTGCGGTGCTTTGTCCGGCCAAAACCACATTCCTTGGATTCCAGCTGAATTTATATCCCCATGGATTGTCGTTACACTCCGGCGCAACCAAGCCTCCACAAAACGATTTAAAGGAAGTGATCTCAGCACCTTTAGCATTCAATTCATCAATGATCTTCATTGCAGAAGCGTGGTCTATTCCCGGATCCAACCCTATCTCATTCATCAGCAACACTCCTTTTGAGCGGGCTGCCGCATCTAGTTCCTTCATTTCTGAACTCACATAACTTGCCGTAAACAGATGCTTGCCTGCACTCACACAATCTCTGGCCACATCGCCATGCATGAACGCAGGCAACATAGACACAAAAACATCATGGCTTTCGATCAACTGTTTACGCTGCGCGGCATTGGTCACATCAAATGTAATGGCTTCACAATCCGAAGCTCCCTTTATCTTTTCCTGTGCAAGTGCAAGAGACATATCACTAACTGTGATGAACCAGTTGTTTGCCTTTGCATTCCTGAGTAAATAGCTTATCAAACTTGAGGTTGAACGGCCCGCACCTATTACTAAAATTCGTGTCATAATTAATTGAGCTGTAAAGATGCAAAATAATTTTCAAGGGTAAATTTCATTGTATGTTTAATATTGAATAACTTTAAGCATGTTTCTAAGAGCGCTTCTTTGTTTGGCCCTGTTTTCAAAACTGTATGCACAGAATCATTTGGTAATTTACAGCACTGGCGCTCACGTTTTTCATGTGAATATGAACGGAACCTCAATGACTGATGGGCCGGTTCATGAATTCAGCGCCGATTCAATTGTTAAGGATACCATTGTTATTAGCCTAGAGATAAGCAATGGACCGGCTGTAAAAAAGAATGTTTATTTTTTAGAAAAAGGACAGAGAACGAAAGATCGTGAATTTGTTTATGCTCTTGAATATGAAGACATCAAAAAGAAAGCAGAATTGACCTTTGTGACTGTGTACCCATACAAAAAACTACCATGGCCATTGGTTCAACCAAAACCGGTGGAGGATACAACCTACAAATGGCGAAATAATGT
>DAISHL010000528.1:0-1763 GCA_036822555.1 Bacteroidota bacterium
TGTCATAGTGCGAATTTAATCATTTTAGGTATATAATCGGACATTCAAATTATTTAATTCCTGAATCTCTCTTTCAGTTGCTTTTCCAAGGCTTCGCGGTGTGTTGGATGGGCAAGTTGTATCAAGGCTTTGGCGCGTTGTTCCATATTCAGTCCGAATAGGTTAACAGAACCAAATTCAGTTACTACCCAATGGATATGTCCGCGTGTGGTTACCACGCCTGCGCCTTGCTTTAAAAAAGGAACGATGCGCGATTCGCCTTTTGAGGTAGTGGAAGGCAGGGCAATGATCGGTTTTCCACCATCAGAGAATGCAGCACCTCTGATGAAATCCAATTGTCCGCCTATGCCTGAGTATTGATAGGTTCCAATGGAATCAGAACATACCTGACCTGTAAGGTCGATCTCTATGGCACTATTGATGGCAGCAACTTTTGGATTTTGACTAATCACTTTAGGATTGTTCACATAACTTATATCTAAAGATTTTACGATAGGATTATCATCCACAAAATCGTAGAGTTTTTTTGAACCAATGAGGAAAGATGTTGCGCAAAAACCGTTGACCTTTTTCTTCTTTGAATTGTTGATGATACCTGATTCAATAAGGGGAATAACGCCGTCAGAGAACATTTCGGTATGTAATCCAAGATCTTTGTGGCCGCTCAGGTTTTTAAGAACACAGTCTGGTATGGTGCCAATACCCAATTGAAGAGTTGCTCCATCTTCGATCAATGCAGCCACATGTTTACCTATTTGTAATTGCGCCTCTGTGGCCTCATTGGAATAACTCACTTCAGGAAGATCATCCTCAACCCAAACGGTAGCAACAAAGCGGTTAAAAGGTATGAAGGCATCTCCGTGCACGCGGGGCATTTTCGGATTTACCTGTGCAATGATCGTTTTGGCTGTTTGAAAGGCAGCACGTGCAATATCAACGGATGTGCCAAGGGAACAATAGCCATGCTTATCCGGTGGCGAAACATGCAGGATTGCCGTGTCAATTGGAAGTATATTCTTGCGGAATAGCGATGGGATCTCACTTAAAAAAACAGGTACATAGTCTCCTCTCTCTGAATTCACAGCTTTGCGGTTGCATTCAGAAACAAACAATGAATTGATGTAGAAATGATCTTTTAATTCCGGTGCATTAAGGTCAATTCCTTTTTGTGTGATGCTCACAAGTTCAACATTTGTGAGTCGGTCTTTTTGTGAGATCAGTTCCTGAATCAGCCGAACTGGTGTGGCAGCACTGCCATGAAGGAACACGCGTGAATTGGATTGAACAAGGGAAATGGCTTTTTCAGCTGAAGTATAGGTTGTCATACGTGCGATCTTACTTTTTCTTTAGTTTGCTTTTGGCAATTTCCTCTTTGATGCGAAACTTCACGATCTTGCCAATAAGCGTTTTGGGTAAAGGTTTAGAATATGGGAACTGGATGGCACCTTTGGAGGTCTTATACTTAAGCAAATCATCTTTGAAAACCTTTGTAGGTGATCCGGTAGGATATAATCCTATATGTTCCTTGTTGGCAGCATAATACACGAGCACTTTGCTGGTTTTAATCGCAGGCATGCTGTAACTGATCACTTCTTCTGCATTTGGCGCATGCTTTAAAAGTATGGATCTCATTTCTTGCAGTTTCAATTGGATCTCTGCAGGAAACTTACGGATGTATGCATCCACCGGATGAAGGTCTTTCATGGCGCTAAAAGTATCAAATTGCCATGAGTTGTTATCTGATGCGACAAATGGCTAATCAA
>DAISHL010000529.1:0-1259 GCA_036822555.1 Bacteroidota bacterium
TGTGATGAAGTGAAAGTTGAAGTGATGCGCCCGAAACGTATGAATAAATACAAAAAAGTGGAGTTAACAGCCAAGGCTAAAAAGGTGGAACAAAAAGAATACCATGCTCTGGATGTAAAAATGCCGCTGAGCGATCAGGTAAAAGAGACGTTCAGAGGTTGGTTGAATTATTCATTTAAATAAAGATGAGATCCGTTTTAAGTCATATTGTTGCCGGTCTTTTGTGTTTAGTATCATTTTCAGTGATGGCACAAAAACCTTTGCCTCCAGGAGAATATACAAGTAAGAATAAAAAAGCGATAAAATATTATGAGGAGGGTCAGAAATACTATCAGATGCGCAAAGATCTGGAGGCTGAAAAGGAACTTGAAAAAGCGATCAAAGAAGACCCTTTGTTCATAGAAGCACATATGGCTTATGCACAAATGCAGGCAGCAAAGAATAATTTGGCTACAGCAGAGGTACATTACAAAAAAGCCATTGATATCAACCCGAAGTTCTATGCACGTATGTTTTTTGATTATGCCTTGGTTCAATTTATGCAAGCAAAGTATGCTGAGGCGCAAATCAATTTAGAAACATTTCTGAAATTCGAACGCTTGAATCCAAACACAAAGGAAGAGGCAGAATTCTATCTGAAGAACGCAAAATTTGCAGCAGAAGGTGTTAAGAATCCCAAACCGTTCAAACCTATCAATGTTGGGCAGGGTATCAATTCCGAGAATGATGAGTATTTTCCTGCCATCAATGCAGATGGAAAACAATTCATGTTTACTCGTGCCTTGCCAATAAAAGAACAACCCGGTTTTTTCAATGAAGATTTTTTTACCAGTGTCAATATCAGTAATACCTGGCAAACCGCTTATCCAATTTCAAACATTAACAGCATTGGTAACGAGGGAGCCCCTTCCTTATCTGCTGATGGAAATGTGATGTTCTTTGCTTCTTGCAGCAATGAGTTTGGTGATTATGGGGCACAAGATCGTAAAGGCTATGGCAGCTGTGATATTTTTTACTCTCAAAAGGTGAATGGAAAATGGACTCGCCCAAGAAATGCTGGCGCTAATATCAATACGTCCCATTGGGAAACTCAACCTAGCTTTAGCAGTGATGGTAAAACACTTTACTTCATCAGAGGAATCATGTCAAGAGGCAATATCAAGGAACAAGATGTTTATATGAGTGTGGTTGGCGATGATGGTAAATTTGGAGTACCCGTTAAACTTAATGACAATGTGAATACACCATTCAAGGAAGAA
>DAISHL010000529.1:1269-1763 GCA_036822555.1 Bacteroidota bacterium
CCTGCCGGAAATAATTAATACCCCGTTAGCGGAAGAATCTGTATTAATTCATCCGGATAACCAAACACTTTATTTTAGCAGCGAAGGCCATATTGGTTTTGGAGGATTAGACATTTACATGAGTAAGCGCCAACCTGATGGAAATTGGGGGCCTGCCATTAATTTGGGCTATCCGATCAACACGGTAAAAGATGAGAACAGTTTGTTGGTTGGTCCCGAAGGAACCATTGCCTATTTTGCCAGCAACCGCGAAGGTGGTTTTGGTGGATTAGATATTTATCAGTTTGAGATGCCAAAGGATGTTCGTCCTGAAAAGATCACGTATACAAAAGGCAAGATCTATAATGCAAAAACAAAAGAGCCTTTGGATGCCAATTTCGAATTGATAGATCTTGATAACTCACAGGTACTTACCCATTCCTTCAGCGACGCCAATGGTCAGCTCTTTGTATCACTTACAGCTAACAAGAACTACATGGAGATCGTGAATAATC
>DAISHL010000530.1:0-1752 GCA_036822555.1 Bacteroidota bacterium
ACTTAGGGCTTGGACTATTTCCCTATCTTGACAAGGAAAATGTGAATTTGTTTTTTTATGTTGTAAAGGATTTTAAATTCAGTTAAAATAACTGAATAGTATATTTGGCGTTAAAGATCCCTTTTGGTTCCAGCTTGATGATCCCTTTTTTTTGTGTGAGGTTCTGTGTAGAATTCTCATGATCGGCAATACCGAACCAAGGCTCCAGACACACAAAGCGATCGCATCCTTTCTTAGACCATATACCAAAGTATGGCCACAGATCACTTTCCAAACGTACACCATGCCCGGTAACATTTGATCTCAATTCAACAGAATTTACTTGTCCATTCTCGAACACCAACGCATCTGTATCAAACAACTCTTTCGATAATTTCAATTTGCCTGAGCTGAGTTGTAATTCCTTGGTTAAATCCGTGATCAACCCATTGTTCAGGGATGTAACCCTGTAGTTGTTCCTTCCCTCAGGTAATAACTCATATTCTTCAAATGCTTCTGAAGGATCAAGAGGTATCTTAAATCCCGGGTGTGCGCCTATAGAAAAATAAAGCGGGTCGTTCAGGGATGTATTGTCAACTCTATAGCTGCAAACGATCGTATCATCTACCAGCTTGTACCCAATATCCAACTTAAACTCAAATGGATATTTCTTTAAACTTTCTTCGGTTTGTGTTAGTGTGAGCTGTATCTCGGTATTTGTTTTAAAGCCAAATGAAAATTCCATATCCCGTGCAAACCCATGTTGTGTGAGCTCGTAGGAATTTCCCTGATAGGTGTAAGAATCGTTCTTCACTTTCCCTACCACAGGGAACAACACCGGTGCGTGTCTCGGCCATACGGAAGGATCCGCCTCCCACAAATACTGTTTTTGATCGTAAATGATCTTTGTTAGTTCGGCTCCTTTGGAATTTACTGTAACCTTTAATTTATCATTGAATAATTGGAACTCCATACTATAAGAACATGATCCCTTTAATTTCGGCTGCTTGCTTGTACACTTTAATGATATCGTCAACACTCATCACTACTTGCTTGGATGTAATGCTGATGTACTTGCCACTGCCACTTTCCTTGGTGTTCAACTCTGCTTCCTCATCAAATAAGCTTTCAACCATCGCGATCTTTCTGTTATCAGCCTGCACAATGAACTTGAACATATAAACAGTTGGAAATGTAGTTGTTTCAAGCAATTTGAGTCGTAAACTCTCTAGGTCCTTATCCGTCATTGAACTAAAAATAATGATTATACACTAAGATCAAACCAAACAACATAAGTAGTATTCCAGTTGAATAATTTATGATCTTCATGAGACGATCCGTTAAATACTTTTTTATCTTTCCTGCAAGATTCGCCTTGAAGATCTCAACTGCCCAAACCAATCCAAGCGTGATGCCAAAATAGATCAGCATTTTTACAACCGAATAATTCAGGGTTTTGCTCACTGCAGTAATGTTTCCTAACCATAGCAACCACACTGCCGGATTTAAAAGGTTCAGAAAAAATCCTTTGAGCAATAACGCCGTTGCAGAAGGGCTCTTGAGTTCAATGGTTTCGTTACTCATCCGTACCGGCTTCTTGAAATAAAATGAGCCAAAGACAACAAGAATGAGGCCTGCCATGATCCCCATGAAGCGTTGATTCTTTTCGTCCTGTATGAAATTTGTTGCACCCAAACTCACCGAGTAAATCACATTTGCGCAAACAAACAGTTCTCTCAGTATAACACCGGTAGCCAGCTAGGATCCTTCTTT
>DAISHL010000531.1:0-1752 GCA_036822555.1 Bacteroidota bacterium
GAAAAGATGCGTAAGCCAGGCACTAAAGGCGCTCCTACCGCCAAGGCAGTTTAGGAAGCAGCAACGACAGCAACACCTTATTAAGAGGCTAAAAAAAGAAAATGACCAAAGCAGAGAAAAAGATTGGCAAAGTGGAGAAGTGAGATTGACGCACTGTACACCGGAAAAGCACATTCAACATATTTGAAACCATTGCAATCTGCGATACGAAGATTTACTATTCCACAACAATATTTCATGACTCTTATCGATGGCTGTGAGAGAGACTTGATGCAAAAACGATATGATACTTTCTCTGAATTGAAAGAATATTGTTATGGAGTTGCAGGTATTGTAGGACTGATGTGCATCGAAATATTTGGTTATAAATATGAAGAGACCAAAGAGTATGCAGTTAATCTGGGATATGCTCTCCAGTTAACCAATATTCTAAGAGATTTGAAAGCGGATAAAGATCGTGGGTATATTTATCTTCCAAAAGAAGATTTGCAAAGGTTCAAATATTCAGAAGAAGATTTGATGAATGAACGATACAATGAACAATTCATCGAACTCATGAGATTCCAAACACGAAGGGCACGCGAATATTATCATAAAGCAAGGATGGCTTTACGGCCGGATGAAAGGACCTCGATGATTGCAGCTGAAATCATGGATGCAATCTATTATCGTCTACTTGAAAAGATCGAATTGAACGATTTCGATGTTTTTTCTAAACAAATTCGTGTTTCAACATTACACAAGATTGCCATTGCAGTAAAACATTGGCTTGCTACCCGCATATTTGTTGGTAGACTTAAGAGTTGACATTTACTCCGCCCTGATGACCAATACAGGGCAAGGTGCCTTTCTCAAGACTCTTTCCGTCGTACTACCTAATAATAAGTGCTCCACACCACCCTTTCCTTTTGTAGCAATGCAAATCATGGAAATAGTATGATCTTTTGCATATTGATTGATTTCATCTGAAGATCTTCCTCCATGAATCACCGTTGGAATGACGGAATAACCGTCCCCATGCAATGTTTCCACCATTTTGGATAATTCTTGTTCTGCAGCACTTTCATATTCTTTTTCAACATTTGTCAAATCAACAGGTGCATATCCCCAATCTACCGGGAAAATCACTGGTTCGATAACATGAATTAAATGAATGGTTGCTGACCATTGCTTAGAAAATTCTTTTGCATATGAAAGTGCTTTCTGTGAATGTTCAGAAAAGTCAATTGGAACAAGAATGGAATTGATTGGTAACATGGTGAATCTCCAAATTATATTCGATCAAAATATAGTTATACATAATTAAGTTTCAAGGGTGACTATCGTTTTAATTTTCTGTTTATGGTGCGTTTTCTACTTTTTAGCACTTGTAAAATCCGATTTCGTATAATTTTAAAGAAAATAACTATTAATCTAGCAATAGGTATTCTTGCAGCTTTCTTTAATCCTGATTTTAGAATACGAGACAATTGCAATTGATCAGTATCAGATAATTGCAATTGAGTTTCTTTTAGAGTTTGTTGCTGTACTAGTTGAGTAAGTACTGTTCCTAATTGGTCCTTCTGCTCAATTAGCGATTCAATATGTACATCATTGAAATGCAACATAGTCTCTAAGTGATCGTATAGAACAGCGGCGAGCTTTGCATCTTCGGCGGATGGATCTTCTCTGAGAAGAGCCAGCATTTCTTTTGATAAAGCAACCAGTTCAGATGTTCAGTCAGGGGTAAACTCAAAAAACTGTTTTGGATCA
>DAISHL010000532.1:0-1746 GCA_036822555.1 Bacteroidota bacterium
GCAGCATTACTAGGCAAAGGATGTGTTGTTCCTTCCACTGTATGAGCCAACTGGAATATCACAGTTAATACAAGTCCTGCTATAAAATGCATGATCAGGAATCCGGTAAGCACCTGTAGGAAAGGAATTCCAAGCAGCCAAGGCATTATGATGAACATACCAAAATAAAAAACCTTACTTAAAACGATCTTTAGGAACACAATGCGGTTTTGTGCTGGAGTGTTCTTATTAACACCATCTTTGGTGTATCTGCTAAACTGAACGAAATCCTTTAATAAAGCCCAATACAATGTTAGGATACCATAAAAGAAGAAAGCGTAAACGAATTGCAGTTTATGATACCATTTAACATTGGTATGCGGTGAAAATCGAAGAATGAGTTTATCGTCTATATCATCATCTAAATTGATGATATTGGTATAGGTGTGGTGTAATAAATTGTGTTGTATCTTCCAGTTGAATACAGAACCACCTAATAAGTTAAGTGTGTGGCCAAGCCAGAAGTTAACCCTGTGACTTGAAGAATATGCCCCATGGTTGGCATCGTGCATAATGCTCATGCCAATACCAGCCAAACTAAAGCCCATGAGTGTCCACAAAGCCATACTTACACCCAGTCCTGGTTTAAATATAAGCAGTGCCGTAAAAGGCAATAGGTAAGCAGACAGCAGAATCACGGTTTTAATGACCATGGAAGCGTTGTAATGCTTAGAAATGTTGTTTTCTTTGAAATAATTGTCTACGCGCTTTCTTAAAGTTGCAAAAAATAAGGTTTTGTCCTTGTCAGGATCAATGAATCGAACTTGAATGGTACTCATGATTTTATTTATGTATTTTATTGTGTTGTATTAGAGCCAAGATAGTGATTAATAAGGTAAAAAGCAAGAGTTTGATCATTGACTATTAAAAGCAGAATGTGAACAATCATAGATCATGATTATAATCATGTTTAGATGTGAGTTTATTTAATTTTAAGTATTTTGCAAACTGTTTCACATGCAATTTACATTCACGTCTTTATGGGAGCTATTGGGTGGTTTAGGGCTTTTCTTATTTGGGATGTTCCAAATGGAGGAGGCGCTAAAATATTTAGCTGGTCGATCGTTCAAGTTGTTTCTTAAGAAACACACCGAAAAGAAATTTGAGGCCATTTTAAGTGGAACAGTTATTACAGCCATTTTGCAAAGCAGTTCACTGGTAATGTTGATGGTATTGGCCTTTGTTGGGGCAGGGGGCATGAATTTTAGGAATGCCTTATCTGTATCCATTGGATCTAATTTAGGAACTACCTTGGATAATTGGCTTGTGGCCTATGTTGGTTTCAAATTCAATATAGAGATCATTGCATTGCCCTTTATAGTTATTGGTGTAGTGATCTATATACTTGTGGAGCATCACAAAAAATGGCAGAATGCATCCAAGCTCATTATTGGGTTTGGATTGTTGTTATTTGGTTTAAGTTTAATGAAGAACTCTGCAACCGGACTGTTTCAAAACTTTTCTTTTGAGAATTACAAGCACTTGCCCTCGCTGTTCTTTGTGTTTTTTGGTTTTTGTATCACAGCCATCATCCAATCCAGTTCTGCAACTATGGCGATCTTAATGAGTGCATTGTATGCTGGGGTTATTCCATTTGCCACCGCTGCTTACTTTGTTATTGGCTCTGAATTGGGCGGATCCATCAAGATCATAATCGGTTCAATGAACGGCATAGCAGAAAAGTATAGGATTGCACTCGGGAATTTT
>DAISHL010000533.1:0-1745 GCA_036822555.1 Bacteroidota bacterium
CGGATTAGTAGGTTTCGGTTCTTTCTCAGTTTCAAAGCGTTCAGCTCGTGTTGGGCGTAACCCACATACTGGTAAAGAAATTAAGATCGCTGCTAAAAAAGTAGTGAAGTTCAAAGCTGGTTCTGAGTTAGCTGGTTCAGTTAACAAAGGAAAGTAATTGCTTGAGCATTCCCAATAAAAAAGCCATCCAAACGGATGGCTTTTTTATGGAGTTCATTTTACAATTCTTTCATCAGTGTCTCATATAACTTGATCATTCCTTCAATATCCTTTTTGTGAACCTTTTCAAAAGGGGTATGCACATTTTGCTCTGCGGCACCTACAAAACACCAATCCCAAGGATATTCAGCCATTTGTAATTCTTTTGCATCACTTCCGCCGCTGCCTTCAATTTCCAATTGATGTTCTATTTTGCTGGTCTTTGCAATAGATATGATCTTATTCACATAACTTCTTCGCGGGATCAAACTATCTCTCATAGATATCACAGGGCCTTTCCCTGGAAAAACACCGTCGCTGATCCACGAAATGTCGGAGATCAATGCCTGATAGACATCGTATTTATCCTGTAAATAGCGTTGAATATAACTTACGCTTCCACCACCATGTTCTTCATAGGTGCAAAATACGATCACGCCATCCTTTAAAGTCTCAGCTACTTTTAGTGCGTTAAACACGCCAAGGCGGTTGTCAAGATAGCACGACTGAATGTATTCCTTGTCTTCTTTCCAGTGTTGCTTGAATACTAGTTCGGTGCCTCTTTCAAAATCACGTTTTGCCGCATAGCTTAATATCCTGTTGCCGTCCTTTTCCTTCTCATCCAGGGTTACGGTTTGTGTTCCTTTTGAGTCTGTTCCAATCAGTTCAAATCCTTTTTTGGTTACTGGTCCACCAATTTTTACAAGTTGTTTGCCGTAACGTACAGTAAATCCAATACTATCAGTATGTGCAAATATGGCGGTGCGTGGTTTGCCGAAGATCAGAATGATGTTGTCCTGAAATTCTTTGCCATGCACTATTTTAGGTTTGTGTTTCCATTTTTTACAATTGCTTTCGATATAGTTCAATAAAAATTCCTTCATCTTCACTTCGTTGCCGCTCGGTGAGTGAATTGCACACATTTCTTTAACTAGGTCGTAGTTGCTGTTCTTTTTCATTGGATGTCTTATATTGTTTTTACGTATGTAAGTTTTGCGTTGTAAATATGCTTAATTTTTTCTTCCAATTGCTCGCTCAGTGCTTTTTTTTACCCGTATTCGTAAGGTGTAGTGCTCAACATAGTCCTGTGAAACAATTTGTGCACCCAGATCCTTACAGATCTTCATGATGGCATTCATGTCATTCACATCAATTACAATTTCATATTCATGATAAATGAATCTTTCCTCTATTTCATTTTGTGCTAAGGCCTCTGAGGCTGCACTTTTGTAGGCGTTGATCAGGCCGGGAACTCCAAGCAATGTACCACCAAAATAGCGAACCACAACGATAAGGATATTTGTAAGGTCTTTACTTTGAATTTGTGAGAAGATTGGTTTTCCGGCACTGTTCGATGGTTCTCCGTCATCATTAGTACGCCAGGCAGATTTGTCTGCACCAAGCCTCCATGCATAACACCAATGCACAAATCCTCACTCTTGCAATTGTGTTTTGGCCTTCTGCAGTCAAATCGTGATTATTTACGCACCGAGCTTGAATGCATAAAACGTTTTTTGTGTTGTTGCCACATCAACATCATGCTATAC
>DAISHL010000534.1:0-1739 GCA_036822555.1 Bacteroidota bacterium
TGAGTATCGTACTTCACTTTTAGGGTTCCTGTTACTTCCATGATATATTTATTTAATTTTTTTCTTCATTAACTGAGCAAGGCCAACCACGCCTCTTTTACCTTATTGGCCTCCAATAAGGATTTTGCATAGGTATGTTTTTCTTCTTCACTCGAAAAAGCCTTTGCTGTTCTTTTATACTCAGTGAGTTCTTCCTGTGCAGGCAACGCCTCAACACTACCCAACAAACCTAAGTTATTTCCCGTTAACACCTTGCTATGTTTTATAGAATCCGGAAATCCGTCAATGCCAATGCCTATGGTAGTAATTGGCTTCTCTACCTCAAACAAACTTTCGCCGCTCGCCCTACAATACCAGTTATCACCCATCCTTGAAACCAGATCTATTTTTTTGGTATCAATGTTCTTGTCTTCTTTTAAAACTTCGTCCTGAATATGGATCCTGATCACCTCACAGATCACAAGATTTCCTGCCCCTCCTTGCGTTCCAAGGCGCTTTACCTCAATGACCTTGCACTCCATTTGCACAGGAGATTCTTTTACACGAAATGGTTTTACCAATTCAGATGCCACTGGTGTAAAACCTGCCTTGATGAATTCATTAACGCCTTTAGGGAAGGGACTGCTTGCCAAACTCATTTGATGTACCATGTTATAGTTGACCATGTTCACCACTACCTCAGGAACTACCAGAACATTATCAAGTGTATCCTTTGAAGCACCTGTGCGGCCGCTCAATGCAGGAGAAAATACCACTATTGGCGGGTTGCTTGAAAAGATATTAAAAAAACTGAATGGCGCCAGATTTGGAGCACCATCTTTACTGATGGTACTGGCAAAACAAATTGGTCGTGGAGCTACGGCATTTTGCAGGTATTTTTGCAATACCTGAACACTAAGTTCTTTAGGGTCTAGGGATAACATAAGTAATCAAATTTAACAATAAAATCAGGGCAGAAACCGCTCTGTTAATAAGTAAGTTTTTTGTGAATTATGGCTTGCAAGTCAGGCAAACATCATCAAAACTGCATAGCCTGAAACAAACCCAAGAAAGGCCAGAAATGCTATCTTTTTCAAATACCATCCGAAACTGATGTTCTCTATACCCATGGCAACCACACCTGCTGCAGAGCCTATGATGAGGATACTACCTCCTGTACCGGTTGCAAAACATAACAAACTCCAGAATGAGTGGTCGGTTCCGTAGGTGGATAATGGATACATGCCCTGAAATGCGGCAACCAAAGGCACATTATCAACTATTGCCGAGAATATGCCTGTTAAGAACAACAATAGTGTATTACTGCTAATGCTTGCAGAGAGTGTTGCTGAGAGGTTGGTCAGTATTCCTGCCGTTTGCAGCGCGCCAACACTTAATAATATTCCCAGGAAGAAAAGGATGCTGGGCGTATCGATCTTACTCAAAGCATCTGCCACTGTAAAGCGAGATTCTGCAACACCGCGGCGCTTGGCAATGATCTCCGTGATGATCCAAATAAGACTTAACCCCAAAAGCATGCCCATGAATGGAGGCACATGAAAAACGCTTTTGAACACAGGAACAGCCAGTAAAATGGAAATACCGGTGACCAAAACTAAGGTGGAGTTTGAATTTGTATCACCATTACCATTGGTTTTGATCAAAGGTTCAGAAAGAAGTTTAGTACGTTTTAATAGAAAGAAAAGAATTAAGGATGGAACCAGATAAAAAAGAATGCTTGGCAAAAGTAGTTGTGTGAT
>DAISHL010000535.1:0-1729 GCA_036822555.1 Bacteroidota bacterium
AAAGAACTTCACAGTACCTTTTTTCATTTGTTTTGTATTAGTAATTTAAGCAAAGTTACAAATAAATGTATAGGAAGCAAATTAATTATGCGTTGTATTTGCCAATTTTCTTAAAAAAATTATTAGGCTGTTTTGTACATCACTTGCTTGATAGCTTTTACTGTGCGCTCAACATTAGGCAAACTGGCCTCAATTAATGTAGGAGCGTAAGGAAGCGGTGTATCAGCTGTTGTAACGCGAAGTACAGGAGCGTCCAAATAATCGAAGGCATCTTTTTGTACTTTAAAAGCAATTTCACTTGAAATACTGGCTAATGGCCATGCCTCTTCAACAACAACCAAACGATTTGTTTTTTTAACGGATTCGATAACGGTATGATAATCGATCGGACGCACAGTTCTCAGGTCAATAACCTCTGCATTAATTCCTTCTTATTCCAATTCCAGAGAGGCTGCCATGGCAACTTTAAATATTTTACCGAACGATACGATGGTTACATCTGTTCCTTGTTTCTTCACATCTGCAAGGCCTAATGGGATCAGGTACTCCTCTTGAGGAACATCGCCTTTATCGCCATACATTTGCTCGCTTTCCATAAAGATCACAGGATCATTATCACGAATAGCACTTTTTAAAAGCCCTTTTGCATCATAAGGATTGCTTGGTACTACAACCTTTAATCCCGGACAGTTGGCATACCAGTTCTCAAATGCCTGTGAGTGCTGTGAACTTAACATACCTGCACTTGCAGTTGGCCCTCTGAACACAATAGGCACATTGTATTGACCACCACTCATGCTATAAATTTTTGCGGCACTATTGATCACCTGGTCAATGGCCACCAAACTGAAATTGAAGGTCATGAACTCCACAATGGGCCTTAGCCCGTTCATGGCTGCACCTACACCAATCCCTGCAAAACCAAGCTCTGCGATAGGTGTGTCGATCACGCGCTTTGCACCGAACTCTGCCAGCATACCTTTGCTAACTTTGTATGCTCCGTTGTATTCGGCCACTTCTTCTCCCATAAGAAATCCATTCTCGTCTCCGCGCATTTCTTCGCTCATGGCTTCTCTTAAGGCTTCTCTGAATTCAATTAATCTCATAATGTATATAAATTCGTTTTGTGAAAAATTACAGGTTTCAGGAGTGCAAAATACGCAATATTTTGCAATGCCACAATTAAATGGAACTAATGTAAGGTGTTGTTATTTAATTTGTTAGAGGCAATTAATTCTCTGTAAAGTCCGTCCATGTCCTTCACCAAACGTTTGTACGAGAATTTTTCTTTGGCAAAGGCAATCCCACTCTTGGCATGTTCTTGGAGTGAATTGAAATCATTCACAGCATTCAGCAAATAGTTGCAGAATTCACTGTCTGTATTCGAAATGAACCCACAGCCTTTCATCATAATATCTTTTATTCCGCCAACATTGGTGGTTACAATGAATTTTCCCGCAGCTTGCGCTTCAATAAGGCTTACAGGAGTTCCTTCGTTCTTAGAGGATAATGTTACCAGGTCAATCCCACTTAGTACAATATCTACATCTTTTTGCCAACCAACGAACTGAAAAACTGCATCTGGATCATTACCGGTGGAATAGGAAAGGCCCTTGCCTTGAATGTATCCGATCAATTGTTGCTTAGTTTCGCCATCTCCAACAATAATTGCTTTGTTCTTTTGATCTGTATTTTTGAGAACATGTTCAATGGCATCAATGAATAACTC
>DAISHL010000536.1:0-1728 GCA_036822555.1 Bacteroidota bacterium
CCTGCAAAAGTATGAATTTTGTGCATAACTTGTAATAAATTAGTGTTATTTAAATATTATACCTACCTTTGTGGTCTGTTCAATAAAAGTTTATTCGCGTTTTTTGTCGGCCATTGTGCATTAACTGCGGTAAATTTTTGGGTAAGCAGTTAATAATAAACATAAAATCAAACAAATGACATTTAAAGAGCTTGGGCTAAATGATGCCCTCATGAAAGCTATTGATGATCTTGGATTCGAAAATCCGACACCCATTCAGCAGCAAACAATTCCATTGTTAACCAATAAGAGTACCGATGTAGTGGCTCTTGCACAAACAGGTACAGGTAAAACAGCAGCCTTTGGTCTGCCAATTTTAAATACAATTGATATTACCAGTAAAGATACACAAGCACTGATCCTTGCGCCTACACGTGAATTGTGCGTACAGATCTCAAACGATCTTAAGAAATATGGTAAATACCTTAAAGGCTTAAATGTGGCCACGGTGTATGGTGGAGCCAGTATTGACAAGCAGATCCAGGAGATCAGCCAAGGTGCACAGATCATTTCAGCAACACCAGGACGTTTGGTGGATCTTATCGACCGCAGAGCCGTGAAATTGCATACCATTAAAGTAGTGGTATTGGATGAGGCTGATGAGATGTTGAATATGGGCTTTAAGGATAGCTTAGATGAGATCCTTGAAGAGACTCCTGCAACAAAGAATACCTGGTTATTTAGCGCTACCATGCCACGCGAGGTAGAGCGCATCGCCAAAAATTACATGAATGATCCTGCAGAAGTTAGTGCAGGTAAAAAGAATGAAGGTGCTGCCAACATCAAGCACATCTATTACATGGTGAACTCACGCGACCGTTATCTAGCATTGAAACGTGTTGCTGATTTTTATCCGGAGATCTTTGGGATGGTGTTCTGCAGAACCAAAGCCGAGACACAAGAAGTGGCGGATGCCTTGATCAAGGACGGCTATAGCGCTGATGCATTGCACGGTGATCTTTCACAAGCTCAGCGTGATTTTGTGATGAAGCGTTTCCGTAATCGCACCTTGCAAATGTTGGTTGCAACAGATGTGGCTGCCCGCGGTATTGATGTGGATAACATCACTCACGTTATCAATTACAATTTACCGGAGGATATTGAGAGTTATACTCACCGAAGTGGACGTACGGCAAGAGCAGGACGTTCAGGAATGTCCATTGCTATTGTTACAGGAAAAGACTCAGGTAAAATAAAGGACATAGAGCGCATCATCAATAAGAAATTTGAAAAGGCTGCCATACCTAATGGTGTTGAGGTTTGTGAGAAACAGCTGTTCCATTTGGTAAAGAAATTGCATGATGTGGAAGTGAAGGACGAGGAGATCGAAAAGTACCTTCCAAAAGTTTATGAAGAATTGAAAGACCTTTCAAAGGAAGAGATCATCAAGCGTTTCATCAGTGAGGAGTTTAACAGGTTCCATGCTTATTATGAGAATGCTCCGGATCTTAACCCTGGTTCTGAAGGTTCAGGAAATGCAAGAACTTCACGTTTCTTCATCAACATAGGTCAATTGGATGGCTTTAACAGAAACAGCATGAAAGATTTCCTTGCCGATGCAGCACGTTTGCATCCGCGCATGATCTTTAACATTGATGTTAAGAACAGCTTCTCTTTCTTTGAAACAGAAAGCAAGTATGTAGATATGGTCCTTGGATTGAATAAAGAGAATTTGGAATTCAATAACAT
>DAISHL010000537.1:0-1723 GCA_036822555.1 Bacteroidota bacterium
GTTGAACCAGAAGCATTGATGGTAGCAGTACCTGATCCGCACAAGGTGAAAGAGGAAGGAGTAGCAACAGGAGGCGCAGGCTGTACGCTTAATGTAACTGCAACTGTTTTTTGTGTGGCGCAAATTCCAGTACCAGAATTGACTGTATATTGGGTGTTTGTAGCAGGAGTAACAATTATTGAATTTGAAACAGAACTTGTGCTCCAGGTGTATGTATTATTTCCTCCCGTTGCAACTAAAGTAGCCGAATTCCCAATACAGATATTTTGATTTGCAACATTCAATGCAGGAACAATTGGATTTGGTGTCCATCTGTAAACTTGACCTGTAGCGGGCTTTGTTAACAAATTTGTAACTTCCGAGACAGCAGATGGAATAGGTGCAATTCCCGTATTTGGCAAGGAATAGAATTGGCCGATGAATGGTCCTGAGATTCCAATTGATGCACCTCCCTGCGTTCCATTCACTGCAGCAGCATCTTGTCTATAAACAAATTCAATGATGTTTGTTGATTCGTAAAGTTTTGCCTGAAAGGAGATAACAGGTGATGTTTGAGATTTTCCCCATCGCATATTCAGCCATTGGATGGTTAATACCTGATTAGGGGCAACACCACTTAAACTGTATGCAACCTGACCGGTAGCATCACACTGAATGTCATCCCATAATGGTGCAATTGCAAGTCTATCTGAAGAGGTATTTAAATTGTTCAGAGGATTTGTTCCAATAGCGGTATTGCCCAAAAAGATCACACCATTTGAGGAAACTCGTAGGACTGAAAAGTCGTTGCAATTGTATTTGAAGTTGAACCCAATATTAATTGCCGGAGAAAGTGCATCATCTGTATTTGCAGCATGTATGATGACCGAGCCGCTTGAAATTGGAGAAAAGGAAGAAGCAAAAGCATTAAAAGAATAGTTGAATGTTTGTGAGAACACATTCAATCCCGTTATTATCAGGTTGAAAATAAAGATTTGCTTAAGTGAGCCCATTTTACATGTTTAGCCTACGTTAAGTTACATTAAGAAATATGTAGTGTGTGATTTTTTCGATAAACGGATAAATTTCATCGTCAAAAAGGATATTATTTTAGCTGCAAGATAAGGCTTAAACCACTAAAATTTTAGAGATCCTGAAAGCTACTTTAAAGACACATAAGCAGACAAATCTCGTAGATCATTTGATGAAGATCTTCTTTGGCGTATCCAGAATTATTTTTTCGTGGAATTTGGAGTCGGTAAGTATTATGGTCAGGTAATTATATCCCGGTTTTAGATAAGAACCATTGATCAAACATCTGAAGCCTGCATAGCTGTAGTCGGCATTATCAAAGGAATACCGCTGGTTAATATCTGTTCGGTTGAATTTCTCGCAAGAGAAATATTTAACGATGTTGCCCTTCCAGTCCTTAATGGCAAGAATGCAATAGGGTTGTTTGGAATCAAATTTTCTGACCATTGCCCATCCGGTTACAAAAAGGAATGGATTTCTTGCAGGTTGTTCAATGCTCTCAATTTCGTAAGCGCAGATCAGATCCTGCCGTACTTTCATTTTATCGATCCAAGCAGATTCTTCAATATAAGTGAAATGAAATGTGCCTAAGTTATCTGCCACACGTAATATTTGCTTAGGAATATGTATAGATCGTTTGTTGTACCATCCAAAATCTAAATTAGAGAACACATATTCCTGGCTGACTTTTTTATACTCCTGCTCAAAATTG
>DAISHL010000538.1:0-1703 GCA_036822555.1 Bacteroidota bacterium
AGATACGTCATTTCTGTAGCTTGATAAGTCATTCGCTGGTCTATGTTTGCCGCCTCTAAATGCACGGCATGAAAAACTTATCCCTTGTTCTCAATGTAGTGTTGCTGCTTGCAGTGGCAGTACTGTATTACTTGAACTTCTCATCTGCGAAGCAACCGCAGGCAGGACCGGCCAATGACGCAGTAAAGGAATTAAAGATCGCGTACATCAATGCTGATTCTGTTCTAAAGCATTACGACTATTTCAAGGTAAATCGTGATAAACTGGAAGCAAAAGGCAAAAAGCTTGACCAAGATTTAAGAAATAGAGCGCAAAGCCTACAGAACGACTACGCGGCCTACCAACGTAATCTTTCAAATATGACAATTGGCCAAGCGAAGGCTGTGGAGGAAGACTTAGCGAAAAAGCAACAGAACCTGCGAATGTATCAGGAAAGCTTGAGTCAGGAGTTAATGGGTGAGGAAGCGAAAATGACACAAGATCTGTATGCGAAAGTAACAGATTATTTGAAGCAATATGCGAAGGATAATGGTATCCAGTTTGTGTTTAAATATGATCCTTCAAGCGACCTTCTGTACGGGGGTGATGCTTTAGATATTTCCAAAGTAGTGACTAGTGGTTTGAATGAAGCTTATGTATCTGAACAATCGAAGCCCAAGGCAGATACCACGAAAGTGAAGAAGTAGTCAAACAACTGCTTCGCCCGATAAGGAACCGGTAAATAGCCGGTTTTTTTATTTTTGTATATTTAGCGTTACCCATGCTTACTTCTGTACTAGAAAGCCTGAATGTGAAACCTGAAGAACGAGCGCAGGTGCTGTTGATGCTTACTGCGTGTTTTTTCATGGGGATATTCATTGCAACGTATCAGGTCACCGCCGAATCGCTCTTCCTGAATAAGCTGAGCAGCGAACTGGATAAGGCGTTTTTAATTGCCGGCGTGTTGGGGATAGCAACCACCCTTCTATTTGCGTGGTCTCAGAATAGAATTCGATTTACTAACCTCACAGTAACCAGTATTCTTCTTATCGTTTTGACGATATCGACAATTTATGGTTTGTATCATTTTGGCGATCCTCGCTATCGCGACATCCTGTTATTTATTATGTACTGTATGGCAGGGCCAATTAATGCCATATTGCTGCTCTGTTATTGGGGTATCTTTGGGCGCCTTTTTAATTTCAAGCAGTCAAAGAGAATCATCGGGTGGATTGATACCGGGCAATTAGTGGCAATTATCATTGCCAACTTTCTGATTCCGATTACGAGTAACTTATTCAAGTCTACAGACAACTATCTCATCGTTTGCAATATCAGCATTCTCATTACATCGGTTATTTTCATTATCATCTCGTTCAAGTTTCCGCTCAACCTAAATGATCCACGTGTGTTTGATGAGAGTGTTAAACGCGAGACGAAATTCACGCGCATGTTCAAAGATCGTTATGTTGTTCTGCTTAGTCTCTTCTTAATTATTTCAATGGCCACGTTTATCTTCAGCCAATACATCTTTCAGAATATTATTAATGTTCAGTACCCGGAGCAGCGCGACTTAACAAATTTTCTTGCCTATTTCAACGGTACTATCTATGCACTAAGCATGATCATGCAAACATTTGTGAATGAAAAGATCATGAGCAATTATGGCATACGCGTTTCACTGATGATCTTGCCAATGGGTGTGGGGTTATTCGCGTTCTGAT
>DAISHL010000539.1:0-1701 GCA_036822555.1 Bacteroidota bacterium
TGTCCTTCCAAAAGAGGTAGGTCTTAGATAGGCCCAGAATAAGTTTAGGTATTGTTACTTCCAATGAATTGCTTGGTATTTCGTTTCCGGTTTGCTGAAAAACAGCTTTTTGATTGTCGGTTAAGTTGTAGCTCCATGCATTAAATGTGCCGGTGATGTCTCTTCCCAATGCTCCGAACTGCCATCCTTTGTAATTATACTTAGCTCCTGCATCCAAACCAAATCCCCATGCACCGCCAAATTCTCCTAGTCTTCTGCGAATGATCTTGAAATTACCGCCAAGCTCAACCCCTTTCAATTGTGGTATAACTCTGGCATAACTCAGCAAGGCAGCAAAATCAACGGCATTAAAGGTTGTGATACGGCTGTAATCAACATTGCCATTGGCATCCACCAGATCCAGTGTATTAGGGATATTGTCAACACCAAAACGCAAAATGGTAAGTCCGGCCACACTATTACTGTCAATTCGTTTGGTAATACCCATAAAGTCATATTTGGCAATTCCTGCAAAATATTCGGCATGCATTAATCCAACTTCCAGATCTGATTTTTGCTGAAGAAGGCCTGCCGGATTCCAATAGCCCGCATAGGCACCTGTAGAAGAGGCTACACCGGTATTTCCCATACCAAGCGACCGTGCACCAACTCCAATATTCAAGAATTCGTTACTGTATTTTACAATTTGCGCCTTAGAGGCAATTACAAATGTTAAAAAAGTAACGGTTAAAAGGCTTCTCATCATCTATAAAATTAACTGTTTTTTCAATACATCAGCTAATGTTTGAACGCATTTTTTTGAAGTTTATTGCTGTATAAATCAGCAAAGTATGTTGTAAAAAGTATCGATCCTTTGTAGTTCATGTGAAAATGATCAACAAACAAATCGCGCCTGTTACAAAACGGTAAACTCGACATATCCATGTAAGTAACACCTTTAACTTTCAAATGTTCGCTTAAACGGCTTAAGAGCTCCTTTTTATTGGACACATCAAGAATTCCACCGGCAAACATTGGTGAACTCACACAAGTAAGTTTTATGCTATTCCTGGCGCACAGATCAATGATACTGTCGAGGTAATTAAGTTCTACAGGATTTGGGACAATTGCTTCAGGTCTTACTGAAGTAAAAGAAAGTGCAGGCCGGAGGTTCTCTTTGAAATACCCTTCTTCAAACAAACTGTCGGTTTTGTTAGGTATATGCAGCCATCCGTGTAAGCCTGTACTTAAATTTTTAAAACCTGTATAAGGAAGTGAATAAAATGGGACCCAATAAAAGAGTGGTATCCGTGAATCAATTTTTGTAAACTCGTTTCTTACAACCTCATCCTTGAGATAGGGGAAGTAATTATTAAAATCTTTGATCTCTTTAGATTCCTGATGTATGTTATGATAATCAATATCATAGAAGACCTCTTTTGGAGCTTTGCTTTTAGATAGATATATTCTCAATGCTGCAAATGCCACCTTGGGTGTGGCTCCTGCCATGCTTAAGTTGAAGGATGAAACATGTGTAGCTTTTGTGAACATTGGTGTATTGAAATGCATCTGTACTCTTGAAGAACCTAAGAACAAAAGGTCATATGAATTTGAATTCAAAAAAGCTTTGGTGTATTTGCCATAGTAACCATTCCTTTGAACAAGAAGTCCCCGGTAATGCAAAGCCCTGATCCCATAAAGGATCAGTGTAGTAAAGCAAAG
>DAISHL010000540.1:0-1700 GCA_036822555.1 Bacteroidota bacterium
CCTTTCAACAGACCCTGAGATAATAATGCAAGATCCGTCGCCTGCTTGTCCATATTCTTTTGTTTCTCTTCATTGCCTTCATTCAAGATCTTTGAAATCAAAGGATGGTTTGAGTTAACAACCAGATTATACATATCAGGCATATTGCCATAAAAGCCCATTGCCACTCCTCCACCAAGCTGGTTCATATCTTTCATACGGCGCATGAACTCAGGACGAGTGATGATCATTGGTGCAGCTTTCTCACTTAAATTCTCAAATACCACACTGAATTGCTCTTTGCTTATTGTGCCCTCAATAACAGGTTGGATTTTCTTGATCTCCTCTTCTGTAAGTTTAGATACAGTGTTCTCTTCCTTCTTGATCAACTTATCAACGGTATCGGCATCTACACGAACAAATGAAATATCCTTCAGTTTTGATTCCAGGTGGTTGATGTAATGTGGATCCAGCATCGTATCCATAAGCAACACTTCGTATCCGCGTGCTTTCGCAGCATCAATGTAGCCGTGTTGCTCAGCCACATTGGTTGCGTATAAGTAGATCAGTTTTTTATCCTTATCGGTTTGAAGTGGCTTTACCTTTGTTTCAAATTCTTCAAATGTGTGATATGCTCCATCAGTAGTTTTAACCAATGCAAACTTAATAGCCTTCTCATAGAATTTCTCATCGCTGATCATTCCATACTGCACAAATATTTTAATATCGTCCCATTTCTTTTCAAAATCTTCACTTTCTTTTTTGAAGATCTCTTCCAGTTTATCTTCCACTTTTTTGGTGATTTGTGACGAAATCTTCTTTACATTCCCATCGTCCTGTAAATAGCTGCGTGACACATTCAGAGGGATATCCGGACTATCGATCACACCTCGCAATAAGGTTAAGAAATCCGGAACGATATTCTCTACATTGTCGGTTACAAATACCTGATTGCTGTATAGCTGTATGCGATCCTTAGGCATTTCGAGCTTATTGCTCAATTTAGGGAAGTACAAGATCCCGGTTAAGTTGAATGGATAATCAACATTTAAATGGATGTGATACAACGGCTCCTCAAATTGCATTGGATAAAGCTCGCGGTAAAACGCTTTATAATCTTCATCTTTAAGATCTGACGGTTTCTTAGTCCAAGCCGGATTTGGATTATTTATGATATTGTCTACTTCAACCTCTTTTTGCTTTGCTTCTCCTTTATCATCTTTCTCACCTGAATCAACCCAGGTTTTACGTGTACCAAACTTGATCTCAACCGGTAAGAATTTGCAATATTTCTTCAGCAATCCTTCGATCTTTTGATTCTCAAGATACTCCTCGCAGTCATAGGCAATGTGCAACACAATGTTTGTTCCCCTTTGCGTTCTGTTGCTGATCTCTTCAATGGTATACTCCGGACTGCCATCGCATTCCCACCTTACTGCCTTTGCACCATCCTTATATGACAAACTATAGATCTCAACTTTCTTAGCCACCATAAATGCGCTATAGAAACCTAATCCGAAGTGACCGATCACCACATTTTTATCAACCTTATCCTTGTATTTGGTCACAAATTCCTCGGCACCGCTGAAAGCAATTTGTGTGATGTACTTTTCAATTTCATCCTTGGTCATACCAATACCTTTATC
The DNA here is from genome assembly GCA_036822555.1 of Bacteroidota bacterium. Classification (GTDB taxonomy): domain Bacteria; phylum Bacteroidota; class Bacteroidia; order B-17B0; family Aurantibacillaceae; genus Aurantibacillus. Next base: position 1,626 of record DAISHL010000540.1, read on the forward strand.
CTTAATGGTAATGGTTTTGGCGCTCTTATCAACTTCTACCTCAATTTTCGTATCACCTAGCTCTACTTTCGCCTC
>DAISHL010000541.1:0-1674 GCA_036822555.1 Bacteroidota bacterium
ATAGGTATGCTGACGAGTTGTAGCAGGGAAATTATTGATCAGTAGGTCTTGTAAAGTAGCATCACGGTCACTTCTGAATCCCATGTTATCAATGCGTTTTCCTTGCAATAAAAGTGAAAACCCTTCAAGCGCTATGGAAGCTGATAAGAAGGCTGCTTCACCCGGTTTGTAGCTGTAAAAGGTCTTTGAGCCAAGGGTTGACACATTGTCTGCACTTGGGTCGTTGATCTTGTATACATACTCACCGTAAATATTGATGATGTCATTTAATATGTTGAATCTGCCTCCGTAGCAACCAACATTCTCCGGCAAAACAAAATTAGGATCTCTGTCTGGTTGATTCTTGCTCACAAAACTTCCTCCCAAAATGAATTTTGTTTTACTGCTCATTAAACTATCCAATAATTCATTGATGTTCAATTCCCCGTCAAATCCGCGAACTATGCCTGGTCCGGTTGTAAAGAAACTACGTTGTTTACCAACAAGTCCTTTGAGCGTAATTCCTTTGTATGGGTTTGAGATCACTCGCACACCGTCAAGAGAATTGTCATAAAGTAGTCCGGGTTCGTAATATGTCCTAAAGGAGAGGCCGCTGCCAAATTGCTCATAAATATTACCAATGGTCACATCCAACAATTGATCCTGATACCTTGCAAAACGGTTCACAATGCCTTGCCCTTTGTAACGCGAGTCATATCCCTGCATTACGTTGTTGTATGCTTCATAACGCACACCTGCAGAAAATTTACCGCGATTGTACATGATGTTGCCAAAGGCATTCGACAACATTTTTTCAGAAACCTTTGGTGCGCCTATCAATGAATCTTCATTGTAGTATTGTGCGTCGATCTGAAAGTTACCGTGAATTGAAGAACCAATATCCTGAATGGCATTGTTCTCCTGCGATTGAATATTAAACGGATTTAGTAAAGCAATAAATAAAAAAGTAGCTGCTAGGCTACTTTTAATTGGATATGTATTCATGGAAGTAAAAATACAAATTAATGCGAAAGTGGTTCACCTTTCACAAGTTTTTTTACGTTCTCATATAACTTTTCTTCGTCACCTTCAATGTAAGAATTATGGCTCCACACGATCTCTCCTTTACCATTCACAAGAAAGGTATGCGGAACATTGTTCACGTTCATGGCGCGCTTAAAATCTTGATTCTCATCTAAATACACTTCGTATTTCCAGCCTTTGGTCTTCACATCGGTGCTCACTTTAGCCGAACTTCTCACATCATCAATGCTGATGGCAATGAGTTTTACACCGGTTTCTTTGGTCCATGTTTCGTATTCTTCAGCTATTGCATCCAATTCCTTTTTGCATGGTTTGCACCAGGTAGCCCAAAAGCTGATAATGATAGGTTTTCCATCGTTCACAAATGTGTTGCTGTTCACTTTGGTACCATCTAATTTTTTAACCGTTGCAGCAGGTATTTTGTCGCCTTCTCCGGCAAATGCAGTTTGACTGAATAATACCAATCCGGCGAATAGTGTAAGAAGTTTTTTCATATGTGTTGTTTCTGTGTTTCTGCCCAAAAATAGTACCAATTTTTAATTAATGCCAAAACTAAATTGCATTTAACAGACCTAAATTCATTAAAGATGTTAAAATAAAATTTGAATGTCCGATTATATACCTAAAATGATTAAATTCGCACTATGACAT
>DAISHL010000542.1:0-1670 GCA_036822555.1 Bacteroidota bacterium
GCTGTAAGCTTTATTGATCTTGTTCAAAGAACAAACCTGGTTCAAAGGCAAACGAACAATACGGCTTTGTTCAGCCAAAGCTTGTAAGATACTCTGACGGATCCACCAAACGGCATAAGAAATGAATTTAAAACCGCGGGTCTCATCAAAACGCTTTGCAGCTTTAATTAAGCCCAAGTTTCCTTCGTTGATCAAGTCAGGAAGGCTTAAACCCTGATTTTGATACTGTTTTGCTACCGATACCACGAAACGAAGGTTGGCACGGGTAAGTTTTTCTAACGCGCGTTGGTCGCCATCTTTAATCTTTTTTGCTAAAATTACTTCTTCTTCGGCGGTGATCAATTCTTCACGGCCAATTTCCTGAAGGTATTTGTCTAAAGAGGCACTTTCACGGTTAGTGATTGATTTGGTAATTTTGAGTTGTCTCATTCTTACGTGTTGTGTTAAGAAACAAAATTAATAAAAAATTCAACTTGGCATAATCTAAATTAGACCAAAGCCTTCCTTATAACGAGGATCGTCTTAAAAAGTTTCAGAAAAACGGATGATAATTGTCAGATCAAACGAATTTTTCGCCTTTGTTAACTTTTACGTCGTTCACAAAGTTGCGGATCTGTTGCTCATCCTGCTTTTTACAGATCATTAGAATATTGTCGCTTTCTACCACTATATAGTCTTCCAAACCTTGAAGCACTACTAATTTGTCTTTAGGAACATGCACAATGCAATTTTTGCTATCGTAAACCATCACATTCTTACCCACAATGGCATTGTGTTTTTTATCCTTTCCGATATGGCCATATAAGCTACCCCAGGTGCCAAGGTCGCTCCAGCCAATGATGCTCGAACGTACATACACATTGCTTGCTTTTTCCATGATACTGTAATCGATCGAAATATTCTTGGCAATGTTGTAGGCTTTGGCAATGAATTCCTCTTCTTTTGGTGTATTGTAGGCGTCAATACCTTCTTTAAATACATTGGCAAGCTCCGGATCAAGATTTTCAGCTGCTTTTAGAATACTTTTGGTGCTCCAGACAAAAATGCCCGAATTCCACAAAAAGTCGCCGCTCTCCACAAAGAACTTGGCCATGTCATGGTCGGGTTTCTCAGTAAAGGTCTTTACTTTAAAAATGCGTTTGTCTTTCTCTTGAACGTCGCTTTCTTTGAATTGTATGTATCCATATCCGGTATCCGGTCGGGTTGGTTTAATACCAAGTGTTACTAAACAATCTTCCTGAGAAGCTTTGGTAATACAGGAATTAACTGCTTTCACAAAGGTGTCTTCCTTTTTGATCAGGTGATCGCTTGGCGCAACCACTGTTACAGCGTTAGGGGTAAGTTTATGGATCTTGTATGACGCGTAGATAATACAGGGAGCAGTGTTCTTTCTTGCAGGCTCTTTTAGAATGTTGGCCTTGGGCAAGTGCGGCAATTGTTTTCGTACCAAAGAATCGTAGGATTGACTGGTAACAACGTAAATGTTCTCGTTCGGGCAAATCTTAAGCAATCGTTCATAGGTGTGCTGAATCAATGTTTGGCCAGTACCCAAAACATCTAAAAACTGTTTAGGGTGCTGCGTGGTGCTCATTGGCCAAAATCTTGTTCCAACACCACCTGCCATAATGAACGCATAGTTGTTACTATTCATAGCCTGCAAAAGTATGATT
>DAISHL010000543.1:0-1668 GCA_036822555.1 Bacteroidota bacterium
ATCAGCGTAAACTCATTGTCACCAGCATTGGCGCTAATTATGGAAGTTATTATTCCGGTACAAAATTCTCTTTGGCAGCCGATCTTTCTTACAGGTTTCAGCCATACATGATCTTCTCCGTTGGATATACTCGTGATGAGATCTTCCTTCCATACCTTAACAGAACTGTTGAATTGAATTTGATCAGTCCGCGTATTGAAGTGTCATTTTCGAGATCATTATTTTTAACCACATTCTGGCAATACAATTCGCAAGCAAAGAATATTAATTTCAATGGTCGTTTGCAGTGGAGATTCAGGCCAATGAGCGATCTGTTCATTGTATACAGTGATAATTACAACAACAATGATTTTTCAATTAAGAACAGAGCAATTGTTCTTAAATTTGTGTATTGGTTAAATGTTTAAGCGATGCAGGACAAGAAATTAAGAATAGTTTTCATGGGAACACCGGAGTTTGCGGTTGCAAGTTTGGATGTCCTGGTAAAGAACAACTATTTGATCGTGGGTGTGATAACCGCACCTGATAAGCCTGCCGGCCGAGGACAAAAAGTTCAGATGAGTGCAGTGAAGGAATACGCACTTCAGAACCAATTGCCTGTGATGCAGCCAACAAATTTAAAAGACCCTGCATTTATAGAAGAGTTAAGAGCGTTGAAGGCCGATCTGCAAATTGTTGTTGCCTTTAGGATGTTGCCTGAAGTTGTATGGAATATGCCTCCATTAGGCACATTCAATTTACATGCATCGCTATTGCCAAAATACAGAGGTGCTGCACCAATTAACTGGTGTGTGATCAACGGAGATAATGAAAGTGGTGTGACTACATTTAAACTGACGCATCAGATAGATACCGGTAATGTTCTGTTTCAGGAAAAGGTGGAGTTAACAAAAACTGAAACCGCCGGGGAATTGCACGATAAGTTGATGAACATTGGCAGTGAACTTGTTCTAAGAACAGTGAAGGCATTGGAACAAAGTTATTTCAATGGTACGCCACTTGAGTTCAAGCCACAGGATGATTCAAAAGCCACACATGCGCCAAAGATATTCAAGGAAACATGTAAGATACATTGGAATGAGGATGCAGAAAAGGTTTATAACCTCATACGTGGTCTATCTCCATATCCTGCGGCATTCACTGAGTTTGAAGATCCATCGGGCAATACTGTTTCCTTTAAAATATATTCAGCAGACATCGTTGCTTGTGAAAAGCCTGTTGCAGGCTCATTGATCACAGACAATAAAAGCTTTATCACTATTCATGCGGACACGGATGCATTGAGCATTAAAGAACTGCAACTACAAGGCAAGAAAAAGATGACTGTAAAGGAGTTGTTGAATGGTTATCGTTTTCCGCAGCCACTTGTTCTCAAATAGCATTGCTTGCACACGCACAGCCTTAAGCACTTCTGTAGCCCTCTGATATTAACAAAAACCCGGCAAAGCCTGTTCAAAACCCTTGCTACGGGCAAATTGCAGCCCATATTTATTAACAAACGCACTATTTATCAACAAAATGGGCAATAAATGACCTGAATCACTTGACAAATAAGGTTTATGCAATAAATTTGTTTTCGAATTAATAATTGTTTAACCCTTAAAAACAAAACAAAATGAACAAAGCAGAATTAATTGATGCAATTGCATCTGGTTCAAAGTTAACAAA
>DAISHL010000544.1:0-1666 GCA_036822555.1 Bacteroidota bacterium
CAGGTGCTGTTACAAATAGGTTGGCAGGGTAAATGGAAAAGTAATTGTATTTCTGCAGGACGTGATTGTTCGCAGGATCAAAGGTCTCAAGGGATTCTATCTCGTCTCCAAAAAAAGAGATACGTAAACAATAATCGGCATAGGGTAAATTGATGTCAACCGTATCACCTTTGACCCTAAAGGTACCTCTCAGGAAATCGCCTGTAGTCCTTGAATAGAGAGCATTTACAAGTTGGTGAAGAAATTTGTTCCTTGAAATAGTATTGCCAACTTCTATATAATTGATGTTCTTCCTGAAATCTGTTGGATTACCAATACCGTAGATACAACTCACCGAACTTACAACGATCACATCCCTTCTGCCTGATAAAAGGGAAGAGGTAGTGCTTAATCTTAATTTTTCGATCTCCTCATTTATGGCAAGATCCTTTTCTATGTATGTTCCTGTGGTTGGTAGGTAGGCTTCCGGCTGGTAGTAATCGTAATAGCTCACAAAATACTCTACAGCGTTGTTAGGGAAGAATTGTTTGAATTCGCTGTATAATTGAGCTGCCAGGGTTTTATTATGACTAAGGATCAATGTAGGTTTGTTCACATTCTTGATCACATTGGCAGCTGTAAATGTTTTGCCGGATCCTGTCACACCAAGCAATACCTGACTTTTTACGCCCTGTACTATACCTTCACTTAATTGTTTGATGGCCTCCGGTTGATCACCGGTAGGTTGAAATTCAGATATTAATTCAAAATTCACGAAACAAAGGTACTTAAATAATCATGGTTCATGAGTTCTGCCTTTTATCTGCAGGCTATTTTTTTATCCAATTTGTTGCACTTTATCCAGGTGATCATGCTAATTTCTTTTGCCTTGTGACAAGAATTGAAGATGTTATTCACTCATTCAAAAGGTTGGTTCACCAGTTTTTAATTCCTTTCACTCAATTTAACGAAAAAAATTGTAACTGATAATCAGCTACTTACTTATAAGTGTTACGTTATTTGAAATTTTGGCGTAACCCTTGGTAAGCATTTTAGTTATAAAGCATTAACACAAAAATGCAGCCACTATGAGTTACAATCCAAGATACCACCATACTGCTGCTCAGTTGCAGGAAGAGCATCTGATCATTGAAGCTGCAAAGGAAGATCCTACGATGTTCGCTCCTTTGTATGATAAATATTACAAGCAGATCTTCGGTTACTTGTATCAACGCATGGATTGTAAAGAAACTGCCTTTGACCTCACAGCACAGGTATTCTTAAAGGCCCTTACAAATATCGGCAGGTATGAATATAAAGGTGTGCCTTTTGCAAGTTGGTTGTACAGGATCGCTCATAGCGAGTTGATGCAATTGTTCAGGGAACAAAAGAACAAACGTGCCATCAATGCTGATATTGGTGACCTTCGTTTTATTTGTGAGGAAGCTGAGGAATTTTATTTAGAAGAATATATTCCTGTATTAAAACAAGCAATTACGGAGCTTGATGCAGAAGATCTTCAAATGGTAGAAATGCGTTTTTTTGAAAAGAGACCTTTCAAGGAAATAGGGGAGATATTGAACATCACTGAGAATAACGCCAAAGTGAGAATGTACCGAATTTTAGAACGCTTGAAAAAAGCGATAACATCCAAAATGAACTAACATGCAACCTAAATTCAATCTTG
>DAISHL010000545.1:0-1639 GCA_036822555.1 Bacteroidota bacterium
GCAGAATTGTGTGGCCCTTGTCGAATGGTAGGTCCGGGTGTTGAAGAACTAGCCAAAGAATACGAAGTCAAAGCTGTTTTTTGTAAAGTAAATGTTGATCACAACTCTGAGATCAGCGCTAAGTTCGGTATCAGAAACATTCCTACTTTATTGTATTTCAAAAATGGGCAGGTAGTTGACAAGCAGGTTGGTGTAGCTCCAAAGGCTGCCCTTGCTGCAAAGTTAACTGCTCAGATGTAATTCTTTTCGAATTAAATGAAAGGTCCGGGTAAGTTTATCCGGACTTTTTTTATTTTAGCGATCATGATCATTTCATCAGATAAAGATTTAAAAGGCATTACTGAAGCAAGTAAAGTTGTAGCAAAGATCTTGTTTGAATTAAGATCAATGGCACGTGCCGGCATTAATACAGCAGAGCTTGATCATATTGCGGGTGAATTGATGAATTCTTCTGGTGCCCGTTCTGCATCAAAACTGATCTATGATTTTCCAGGGAACACATGCATAAGCCTTGGGACATGCTACGCACACGGTGTACCAAACAAAAACACGGTTTTAAAAAATGGAGATTTGATCAATATTGATTTTTCGGATGAACTCCACTGATACTTTTCAGATAACGGCTGTTACTTTGTGGTTTGAAATATTGAAAACGAGCTTTCTCACCTCATAAGAACATCGCAATCAATTTTAGCCATGGCCATAAATTCAATACGGAGCGGTGTTAAACTTTCAGCCATTGGCAAACTCATTCATGAAGAATCGAAAAAAAGCGGGTATACTGTGATCAAAGACCTTACCGGGCACGGGATTGGGAAAAGTTTGCATGAAGAACCAAAAGAAATTTTGAACTATTACTCATTCTTTGATAACAGAACCTTCCTGAACGGACAGGTAATTGCATTAGAAACATTTATTTCAACCAAGTCCAATTACTCAGTGAAAGACCCTGATGGGTGGAGTTTAAGGGGAAACAAAGGTGGATTTATTGTGCAACACGAGCACATGATTTTAGTTAGAGACGATAAGGCAATAATTCTTACTGAGAATAATGGCATAGGCAATTGAATGCTTATGAAACTTGCCGTTCATTCACTCCTTTTATAAAATCACTGATCAGATACGCGATCAATTTACCAGTCTTGTTATCTGCTTTTCTGTGCGCCAATACTGGTGCTCCTTCAGCAATATGCAAATAGGCTGCATCCAATTCCTTACCACATTTATAAGCAAATCTTCTTGCCTGCAATGAACTGATCCCGCTGCTTGTTTTAGCACTTGAAGGCACATTGGTTATGGCGTCTAGATCCAACTCCACCCCAACCTTTCGGTAAGATACAAATTTCAAAGCGCGTGTCAACGCAGTTTCATATGACACAATCTCTCTTACAAAAATATCTTCGAAGGTTTGATACATCAGTCTTTCAGGATCTGTTTTAAATGCATCCAATGCACTAGAGTTATTATATTGTTCATGCATTGCCAGAACGCAATACTTCTGCAACTTAGATTCATTATATGCATAACTGAACCCATTGCCGCTATGCCTTCCTTCAAGCGCTCTGAAGTCAGAATGAGGGTCACCATTGATCACATTTATCGAATTCCCGAAAACATTGGCAGTCCCCGTGATGTTCCC
>DAISHL010000546.1:0-1629 GCA_036822555.1 Bacteroidota bacterium
ATCATAATTTGGGATAGCCCAATCACCAACATCACATCCATACAAATGCTCATGAAAATCAGACTTACCCCATTCTGCTGTTAGTGGTATTGACATCTCAGCAAAGTCGGAACACCCCGTTAAGTTTGTGCAAATAGTTGGTAAACCTGTAGCGATAGCCTCAAATGGGATCATTCCAAAGCCATCACCACTTGTGGGATATACAAGGCAGTGACACTTGTGATACAAACGAACCAGTTGATCAACTGTAAAATTATCTGGTATTCCGATAATTTGAGGATGATTATACGCTGGGACAAACCGACCATCAATGTAAACATCTGCAAAACAAAATTTGTTGTACTTCAATATCAGTTGATAGTCCTCCTGCCCCTCGTACAGTTCTAGGAAGGCATCAACAACCATTTGAGCGTTCTTACGCTTGGAATCTCCTCCTACATGGAGGAAATTGAATTTACCTGTTAGTTCTCTTTCATATATTGAAAACTCGTCAGATATTCCATGAGGAATTACATGAACATTTGGATGAATATTATTTTTTATATAGATATCTTTAACAAAGTTTGATGTTGCCCATATCTCAGAACATCTTGACATGTTATATTTCCAACTATCAGGAACAATTGTAGATTCCCATGGAGTGTATCCAATGCAGTAATTATTCTCTAACTGATAATAGTGAGGAGGGCAAAAATTTATATGAAATGGGATTTCTTTTCTATTGTAGAAAACACCTACGCCCTTTTCCTGTAGGGCAAGAATTGAGTTAACAGCAGCGTTTTGATACCCCTGGCTAAACCAGTGTTCCCCGCTTAAATCGACTTTATTAAGGCTGAACCAACTAATTTTCTTCATGGAAGCTGCTGATGTTTTCATTTTCGATATCCAAACATTGTACACCTTTTGATATCAAAACCAATGCATCTTCTTTCGCAATTTCACATGTTATTGGCGTATTGCGATATGCACAACGAGTCGCAGCAATATAGAGTTCTCCTACCTTCATAATTGAGATTAAATCGGAATCCATTATGGCAAAAGGGCCGCAATCATCAGATTCGGCAAAAGCAATGATTTCCATGCTCTAAGTATACTACGCTTTCTATGCTAAGCATAGAAGCATGCTTAGCATGCATATATGCTATGTGTATGGTTTATTTGCGTACTGGCGTAATGAGGGTATCACCGTTTTCACGGTCGTGCTGGAATATCTTTGATTTTTTTTAAAAAAATTCGTGCGGTTTCTGTGATAGAGTTCTATGCATGAACCCCTATAACAAACATGTCCTTAATGCTGGAGAAGTTAATCTTCTCGATTTTATTGGTGGAGATCTTAGCATTGTAAATGCTGCAAGAGTCTCATTTGCTTCTCAGGAAGAAGAGTTAACTGATAAATCCATAGGATTAATTAACTACCTACTTAAAAATAAGCATGCTACTCCATTTGAGCATGTTGTATTTAAGTTTCACGTTAAGTGTCCTATATTTGTTGCCAGAGAATGGTTTAGACATAGATGGTCATCATTTAACGAGATGAGTATGCGTTACTATGTCCCGGATCAAATATATTTCTTTTATCCTGAGCCAGACGCAGTGCGTCAACAAGTTGGTAAGCCAGGTGCCTATCGT
>DAISHL010000547.1:0-1628 GCA_036822555.1 Bacteroidota bacterium
GTATGCCAACGCGTGGCGTTACCGTAAGTTCCGTTTCAATTCCATTGTTTAGTTTAACGGAGTAGTATCCGGCATAGGCAGTTTCATTCTTGTGGGAAAATGGTGTTATGTATTTTTTTCCATCCAAACCATTGTCGTTGTTGGAAGGGCAGATCAGGATATCTCCCCAGTCACTCACACCTGTACCGCTCAAGTGCGTGTGAGAAAAACCATGGATAAGACTATCTGAATAATGATAACCGCCGCATCCATCCCAGCTACCATCTGCTCGTGTATCTGGACTAAGTTGTACCATGCCAAAGGGCATAACTGCTCCAGGAAATGTATGGCCATGTCCGCCTGTACCAATGAATGGATTTACTGTTCGCGCGAGATCAGTTTGGGAGAACGATTGAAAAGTGATCACACTTACAATGCACAGTAGAATATAGTTGGTGTATTTTTTAGTGTTTTGACGTTTTTGTAGCATGCAGTACATCATTAATAGTGATCCATTTTACAGCACTCAAATCTTTAAGTTTAGAATGCAGGTGTATTTCATATTTTTTGTTTGCTTCAAGATCAATAAAATTGATATTGAAAGATGGTGTTGAAGAATCAGAATAAAGATAAAGATCTTTTACAAAGGTTGTTGACCAAACTTTAAGTGTATTTCCACCATTGATAAGTTCTAAATGAATATCTGATTTTTTTAGTGATAAGTTCTTCTCCTTCTCAAAGAAGTGCAGTTTGGTTCTGATGATCTTGCCCGACTCCGATCTAAATGAACATTTTAGATAGTGTTCGTTGGGACTATAAGCATCAAGAAGTGCAGTTGGAAGCTTTGCATACACATTGCTTTTGAATGCTTCAACGGTGACAGGGATCTTTTGAGATGTTGCAATATGGCCATGAAGGTCGTGCCAACTGAGCTCAAGCGTTCCTTTGACAGATGCTGCACTGTCTGAAATGATATAAACAGATATTGAGTCTCTTTCTTTGTGCACGGAGAGCATGATAGGGTCATACAATTCTTTGAGGTCAAAAGCAAATGCTTTAGGTGTGGCGTTGTATTCAAAGGCACTCCAGCTAATGCCTGGCCAGCAGTCGTTCATTTGCCAGAACAAGGTTCCCATGCAGAAAGGTTTATTTCTTCGGTGGGTTTCAATGGCTGTGCGCATACCCTTCCTTTGAAGGATCTGAGAAAGGTATATGTATGTTTTTGGGTCTGACGAGAATGGAAGATCGCGCTTCATATATATTGAAATGGTTTCAAATCCTGTTGGATGTTTTTGATGCGCTTTAAGTTCGCTGCTGAATAGAACCAAAGAATCTTTAGAGCATACAGAACTTAAGCTGTGGTAAGATGGCATGCCTTGAAACCCATATTCACTCATAAAACGACCAAACTTCCTCTCATAGTTCTCTAAGGGTTCCATGCCCCACCAAATCCCCCAGTAATGTGAATCTCCTTGTAGAAGGCTTTCTTTGTGACCCCAACCAATGGAAGGAGAACTTGGCCAATATGGTATGTATGGATCACGGGAATTTAATAGGTCTGGAATTAACGTGTCAAATAATGCCGTGTAATTTGAGTAAATGGTCGAAGAGTCTTTTTTCGAATGCTTATATTGTTTTTGCGAGCACCA
>DAISHL010000548.1:0-1619 GCA_036822555.1 Bacteroidota bacterium
CAGGCAATTTGTATTACAAGGGTAATCCTGCTCAACTGAAGGGAAAGATTGAAGGCAAGGGTGGAAATGTGATCAGGCAAAATTAAAAAGGCTGCTATTTATAGCAGCCTTAATTCATTACAGTAGATCAGTTAATTATTTTAAACTTCCGATCATGTCCTCAGGGCGAACCCACTGATCAAATTGTTCATTAGTTAGCAAACCTAAGCCAATGGCAGCTTCACGTAAGGTCTTGCCTTCCTTGTGAGCCGTCTTTGCAATTTTAGCAGCGTTCTCATACCCAATGTGTGGATTAAGAGCTGTCACAAGCATCAAGCTGTTCTCCAAATGTTGTTTCAGCATTGGTAAGTTTGGTTCAATGCCTTCAGCACATTTATCATTAAAGCTAACACATGCATCACCTATCAAGCGGGCGCTTTGCAATACATTTGCAGCGATCAATGGTTTAAATACATTCAATTCAAAATGACCTGTAGCTCCACCAACAGAAACAGCAACATCGTTGCCAATTACCTGCGCGCAAACCATCGTTAATGCCTCAGGTTGTGTTGGATTTACCTTGCCCGGCATAATTGAAGATCCGGGCTCATTATCAGGTATGATGATCTCACCAATGCCACAACGTGGTCCTGATGACAACATACGGATGTCATTGGCAATTTTCATTAACGCAACTGCAGTACGTTTTAATGCACCACTAAGTTCTACCATGGCATCATGCGCTGCAAGTGCCTCAAATTTATTTGGGGCAGTCACAAAAGGTAACTTGGTCAACTCAGCAATTTTCTTTGCTACCAGCACATCGTATCCTTTAGGTGTATTTAACCCTGTACCAACGGCTGTGCCGCCTAATGCCAATTCCTTCACAGCCTCCAGAGCATTTTTTAACGCACGGATGCTCATGTTGATCTGTTGAAAATAGCCACTGAATTCCTGACCTAAAGATAGAGGCGTGGCGTCCATAAAGTGGGTGCGTCCGGTCTTAATGATCCCGTTGAACTCTTCCACTTTCTTTTGTAGGGTATTACGTAGTTTTTCTAAACCAGGAATGGTGATATCCACAACCTGTTTGTATGCCGCAATATGCATGGCAGTAGGGTAGGTGTCATTGCTGGATTGAGATTTGTTCACATCATCATTTGGATGCAATACTTTTTTCTCGTCGATTAGTTTACCTCCGCTTATCACGTGTGCACGATAGGCAATTACCTCATTCGAATTCATGTTGCTTTGAGTGCCTGAGCCAGTTTGCCAGATAACCAATGGGAACTGGTCGTCAAGTTTGCCGGCAATGATCTCGTCACAAGCTTTAGCAATAAGGTCGCATTTTTCTTTTGATAGAACGCCTAATTCCATGTTTGCCATGGCTGCAGCTTTCTTCAAATAACCAAAAGCATAGATCACCACTTTAGGCATACTGGCTTCTGGACCAATTTTAAAATTGTTACGTGAGCGCTCTGTTTGTGCTCCCCAATATACATGAGCCGGTACTTTTACCTCACCCAGGGTGTCTTATTCAATGAGAAAATCCATATACGTTCTTGTTTTTGTTAGGTGAAAAAATAAGTGTAGATGCAAATGAAGGGATGATAAATATCAACAAAATAGAAGCTTTTGTG
>DAISHL010000549.1:0-1608 GCA_036822555.1 Bacteroidota bacterium
GGCATACATGAATTCGGTTTCCGGTAATGACGGAACCAGTATAATTCAAGTATATTTTAAAGTTGGTACCGCCCCCGATCAGGCTGCTGTAAATGTGCAGAACAGGGTTGCTACCGTATTGGATGAATTACCCGAAGAAGTGATCAAGGCCGGTGTTTCAACAGAAAAAGAGGTCAACAGTATGCTGATGTATCTGAACCTGGTGAGCAGCGATACGTCATTAGATGAAAAGTTCATATACAATTTTGCCGACATTAATGTATTGGCAGAACTAAAGCGGATAGATGGTGTAGGTTTTGCTGATATCATGGGGCAACGCGAATATGCCATGAGGGTTTGGTTAAAACCGGTGAAACTTGATGCGTATGAAATCTCAACGGAAGATATTATTACTGCGCTAAGGGCTCAGAACATTGAAGCTGCGCCCGGCAAGATCGGCGAAAGTTCCGGAAGAAAACCCCAATCGTTGCAATACGTGTTAAGGTATACCGGAAAAATGACACAAAAAGAACAATATGAAAATGTTGTTATTAAAGTGAATGAAAGCGGCGAGATGCTCCGCTTAAAAGATGTAGCAGACATTGAGTTTGGATCACTTGATTATGATGTACTTTCAAAGGAAAACGGGAGGCCGTCTGCAGCCATTGTTATCAAACAAAGACCGGGCTCAAATGCACAAGAAGTAATCAAGAATATCAAAAGTAAATTAGCCTATTTAAAAGAAACATCCTTTCCTCCCGGGATGAATTACACCATTAGTTATGATGTTTCAAGATTCCTGGATGCTTCCATACATGAAGTGATCAAAACACTCCTGGAAGCTTTCATACTTGTAGCTTTGGTAGTATTTATCTTTTTGCAGGACTGGCGCTCTACCCTAATTCCTGTATTAGCAGTGCCAGTTTCACTGATTGGCACATTCGCCTTCATGTCGCTGTTTGGATTCTCTATAAACCTTTTGACCTTATTTGCATTGGTACTGGCAATTGGTATTGTGGTTGATAACGCCATTGTTGTTGTGGAGGCTGTGCATGCTAAAATGGAAGAGAACAATTCTGATCCTAAAACAGCAAGTATGCAAACCATGGGTGAGATCGGAGGAGCCATCATTGCCATTACCCTTGTGATGTCGGCAGTATTTATTCCTGTTGCTTTTCTTAGCGGACCGGTTGGTGTGTTTTACAGACAATTTTCTATAACCATGGCCATTTCCATTATCATCTCCGGAATTAATGCACTTACCTTAACACCTGCCTTGTGCGCCATCATATTAAAGAACCCTAATCATCATGTACGATCAAAGAATATGTTGAATACATTCGTTGATCGATTCAATTCTGTGTACAACTCCATATCAAACCGATACAAGAATATCCTTGGCGTACTACTCAACAGAAAGTCTATAACCTTCGGCATCCTTATTGCTTTTAGTCTTGGTACGTGGGGCGTAGGAAAGATACTGCCTACCGGTTTTATTCCTACTGAGGACCAAGGTACCATTTACGTTAACGTAACAACACCTGTGGGCGCCACTCTTGAGAGAACGGAGAATGTGATGACAGAGATTGACTAAGTGGCCTTGGGTTTCCCAGAGGTGGTAGCAGTATC
>DAISHL010000550.1:0-1602 GCA_036822555.1 Bacteroidota bacterium
CAATGTAGGTGGGTATGATGATCAGGCTTAGGCTCATACAGACTGCTAATATAACAATAATTATTTAACGGAATTTCTTGCAATAACGTATCCTGCAGAGATATTCTGAACACTTTGGCAGATCATATGTTTAAATAAGGTCTTTGTGTTTTGTTCACAATAAGCGCTAATTATCAAACTGATAGTGTTCGTTAAAAAAAATTAATTTATTTTCATTGTCCATAGCAAGGCCTAATTTTAAGCAATAGAAAAATTCACGAGAATACATATGAGAAAATTTTTAGCATCAAAAGCGTTCAGAGCTATATGGAGCATTGGTTTGGCAGCCATCATCTACCTTATTTGTCCGCCATGTTTCAGTAAAACTACCTTAATGGTATTGTTAGGAATACAATTGGTGCTTATCAATGCGGCACCTATCATAGGCAATTGGGTATGGTTAACACATATTTCCAGGATATTGGTTGGAGGCTTGTTCATTTTTTCAGGATTTATTAAGGCCAACGACACTCTTGGCTTTTCATACAAGCTTGAGGAATATTTTGAAGTATTCAAAGCAGATTCCGGACTTGCTTTTTTTGAATGGTTTGCACATATCAGTTTGCCTTTGGCAATTATTATTTGCGCCAGTGAGATCATTCTCGGCATCTTTCTTTTGTTAGGTTACAAACGAGATCTGACCTTGTGGTTATTATTCGCTCAGATCGCTTTCTTTACTTTCCTTACTTTCTATTCCGCATGTTATAACAAAGTGACTCATTGTGGTTGTTTTGGTGACTTCGTGCAATTGAAACCATGGGAAAGTTTCTGGAAGGATGTGGCGCTCATGATACTCATCACATTATTATTCTCCGGCAAAGAGAATATCAATGAGATCTCTGCCTCTCCAATGTTGATGTCAACTTTTGCTACACTCGGTGTTGTGCTTTCAGTGTGGTTCCCGATCTATACATATCGCAATTTACCTGTGTTCGATTTCAGACCATATGCAATAGGTCTGAATATTAAAAAGAACATGGAGTTCCCTAGCTATTATGAGGCCGCAAAATACGAGACACGCTTCTTGTATAAGAATTTAAAATCGGGTGAAGTGAAGGAGTTCGACATGAAGAACTATCCATGGCAGGATACGTTGAACTGGGCGCATGATTCTACAATGAATGTGCTTATTGCTGATGCCAAGAATCCACCAAAGATCACAGATTTTAATATTTCTGATCTTAATGGGAATAACATTACAGATTCAATTTTGAATACCAAAGGCTATTATTTCTGGTTGATCGTTTATGATCTTGCCAAAACCGAGGATGATGAGACCCTTCATTCAGAGATCAATGATTTTTACAAATTGGCAAGTCAGGAGAAGATACCTTTCATGTCATTCACAGCATCCGGTCCTAAAGAAATTGACGATTTTAAACATAAACATAATGCTCTTTATGATTTTGCAACAGTGGATGCCACCGTATTAAAAACAATGATCCGTAGTAACCCTGGCTTGATCCTGTTGAAAGATGCAAATGTGATCATGAATTGGCATCATAACAACTATCCGTCATTCTCGGATGTTAAACGTAAATACATGAATTGATTTTTTTTGTA
>DAISHL010000551.1:0-754 GCA_036822555.1 Bacteroidota bacterium
CTCCGCTGTCAGTCATCACCAATTTACAGTTCTTCTCAAGGGCGATCATCTCCAAAAAGGATGCAGGAGGAATGATCTTGAAATGGGTATTCGTTCTTACGGCTTCCAGGTTTTGTGACGTAAGGTTGCTCTCCAGTAATTTGGCAGTTCTTGGATGCAGAGGTAATACAATATCTAATCCGTTATTTGAACTGATGTCGTTCAAGGAGCTGAACAGAGCATTTAAACGACCTGGTTCATCCGTGTTGTTATTTCTGTGAATGGTTGCGAGAATGAATTGCCCTTTTTTAAGTTCATTTTTTGAAAGGATGTTAGTTTTATTTTCAGCGATAGAACTAAAGTGCATGCTGTTGTCATACATCACATCACCACTATGATAGATCTTTGGATTATTGGCAGAGTAGGGGGCTTTATTTTTTTCATTGAAGCCTTCCTTTAGCAAATTCTTATAACCGGTGGATGTTGGTGAGAATAAAAGTGTACTCACATGATCACACATGATGCGGTTCACTTCCTCTGGCATGGCCTTATTGAAAGAACGCATCCCCGCTTCGATATGGACCACATGCACATGGATCTTCGATGCGGCAATGGTCCCTGCAAGTGTTGAGTTTGTATCTCCATAGAGAACGATGGCGTTTGGTTTTTCCTTTAAAAGAATTTCCTCAAAACCAATCATCAGGGCTGCTATTTTATTTCAGTCGCTGCAGCTACATACATTATAATTGTAGTTCGGAGAAGAAATTCCAACTAC
>DAISHL010000551.1:764-1600 GCA_036822555.1 Bacteroidota bacterium
GTTCATCAAAGAACACCTGGCTCATGTTCTCATCATAGTGCTGTCCCGTATGGACAATGATCTCCTGTATCTGGCTGCTAAAATGAGTTTGAATGGCTCTGCTTAAGGCTGCTGCTTTGATGATCTGCGGACGGGCACCGATGATGGTAACGATCTTTAACATACGATTAATTCCTTTTCTGTTACTGTTGTTTTTTACTGATAACCTCAAATTCCACCCTTCTGTTCTTTGCCTTTCCTTCATCTGTTTCATTAGATGCTTTTTGCATGGAACTGCCAAATCCTTTGAAGCTCATTTTGTTTTGAACTCCTTTTTTGATGAGGTATTCAAATACTTCTCGCGCTCTCAGTTCACTCATTTTCTGATTTTTGAACTTGATGCCTGAATTGTCGCTGTGCCCGTTAATTTGTATCACAAGGTTAGGATTTCTGAGAAGATATTGCGCCAGTTTATTCAACTCCTGATAACTTTCGGGGGTTAAATAATGAGACCCGGTTGTAAAGAAGATGTTATTCAAGGCAATTTTATCACCAACCTTAATGTCCTGGCCAACATTCAATACACTATCCTCTTCGAACTTTTGTTTGCTAGGACCAACGATCACAGTTTCTATGATCTCATCTGGTTGTTGACGGCGATATAAAGATATGTCATCCACAAAATAATAGGCATCTTTGAATCCACGATTAAGTATATTCATCCTGATCAGGTCCTTTTTGATCTCGGGATGAAAATTACCGATCGTAATGTATTTTTCTCCACCGTCTGCTTTGTAATAGCCGTGTATCTTGAACCATTTGAAATTATTTGAGAAGCCACCCTTTTTGCAAACACT
>DAISHL010000552.1:0-1599 GCA_036822555.1 Bacteroidota bacterium
ACATCAGTTATTTATATCAGCCTCCCTTTACCCCTCAACTGGGAGTGTTTGGTACAAAGGATGCAAATGTTCAGCAGAAATTCATTCAGGAGCTGACCAAAAAATTCAAGTTCATTGAAATTGAATTGAATGCTGCAAATCAGATCTCTTCGCCAAATTTAAGTGCTAAGCAAACCTTTGTCATTGATCTTAAACAATCAGTGAACTACAATGAGAATACACGAAGAAATATTGCCAAGGCCAAAAAGAAGGGTGTTGTGATCAAAGAACTCACCGATCTTAAAAGTATTCAGCGACTGACCAATACTGTTCAGGTGCCTTGGTTGATCAGTGAACTTGGTATTTCAAAAAAACATGCCTCCATATTTAAAGATCTGGTGAAGAATTGTTACCATGCCGGGGCCTTGTTGGTGCTTGCCGCTTGTGATGAAAATGATGAAGTGTTGAGCATCGGATATTTTGTAAGTAATGGCAAACATGCCGTATATCTTAAAGGTATGTCACTGAACAAAAAGGATAATTCAGGCAGTATGCATGCCCTTATGGCACATGCCATTGACCATTACCAGAGCAGGGCATTGCTGTTTGATTTTGGTGGTGGAAATACCCAAGGGATGGCCAATTTTTATAAAGGACTGGGTGGTACAGCCTTAACATATCACATTTTAAAAGTTAATAATTTAATGTGGCCTCTGAATAAGCTCAAGAAATAATTCGCTTATTTTATTACAAATTTCAGCCACTTGAAACTTCTTATCCTAACACAATACTTTCCTCCGGAAGTTGGGGCTCCGCAGAACCGCCTCTTTGAACTGGCCTTGCGATTAAAGGCTCAGGGGATGGATATTACGGTTCTTACAGCCATGCCCAATTATCCACAAATGAAGATCTATGAGGGATATGAAGACAAATCATACATGATGGAGAACATGCAGGGAATAAAGGTGCATCGCTCTTCCATTTATATTCCAAAGAATAAATCCATCGTTAGCCGATTGCGCAACTATTTTTCTTTTGTGCTGTCAAGTGCTATTGTTGGTAAAAATAAACTGGAGAAACGGTATGATTTTTTAATGTGTGAATCGCCACCCTTGTTTCTTGGCTATTCAGCCATGTTTCTGGCTAAGCGTAAAAAGGCCTAGCTGATCTTCTATGTGAGTGATCTGTGGCCCGAAAGTGCAGAAAAACTTGGTGTGGTTACTAATGCACGATTATTGTCCATGGCCTACAGACTCGAAGAGAAATTGTATAAACGCTCTGCCTTGGTCACGGGACAAACGCAAGGTATCTGTAAAAACATTCAACAGCGTTTTCCGGATGTTAAGACCTATTGGTTGCCTAATGGCGTTGATCTGTCAATGTATGATCCTGAAACTATTGAAAAGAAGGGCTGGCGGGCATCGCATGGTTTTTCTCAAAGTGACCGCCTGTTCTTATATGCCGGAATCATTGGCATTGCCCAAGGTCTGGAGGTGATCTTAAAGGCAGCACAACTTACCATCAATGATCCACACATCAAATATGTTCTGTTGGGAAGCGGTCCTGAAAAGGAAAAGCTCCTGGCCATGATGCACAGTATGAATCTAGAACATGTTGTTT
>DAISHL010000553.1:0-1591 GCA_036822555.1 Bacteroidota bacterium
AGCGGGGGTTCTTTGGATAGTTTAGCAGATAGTGTATTGGCCAAATGTAAGGGAATTGTTTCTTGTGCTGTACTGCTTCAGAATCTCGGCAAGCTTGTTTTAATTTCTAACAATGGAAGTTTGTATGTTGGAACGAAAGATCATTCTACCTTCTTTGCATCTGAAAGCTATGCGTTAAGGAAAATCGGCTGTACAGATAGTGAGCAGATCAGAAACAACTACAAAATATTGGATGTCCCATTGCCATCTGATTTAAATTTCAAGGTCAAAGATTTTAAACTAAGAACTGAAAATTTAATTCCGGAATTTAAGTATGATAAATCTCAGGAATCATTACTTGAATATAAAAGTCATCATTTAAGAAGGTGTACGAAGTGTATTTTGCCTGAAACGATGCCTTTTATTACATTTAATGAGAAAGGAGTTTGTAATTATTGTCTTAACTACAAAATACGTAATAAACCAAAACCTAAGGAAGAGTTATTTAAAATCATTGAGTCCTACAGAAAAAAGAATGGATTGGAATGTATCGTTCCTTTTTCAGGAGGAAGGGATAGTTGCTATGCATTGCATCTAATAGTAAAGGAGTTAAAATTAAGACCGGTAACCTACACCTATGACTGGGGAATGGTAACAGATCTGGGCAGAAGAAACATCAGCAGGATGTGTGCAGAACTCGGCGTTGAAAATATTATAGTGGCAGCAGATATTTCTTTAAAGCGTAAAAATATAAGGATGAATCTTGAAGCCTGGCTAAAGTCACCGCATTTGGGCATGATGGCGATTTTAACTGCCGGAGATAAGCATTTCTTCAAATACATTGAGGATGTTAAAAAACAAACCGGGATTGAATTAAATTTATGGGGCTTCAATCCCATGGAGACAACGCATTTTAAAACAGGTTTTCTTGGAATAGAGCCAGATTTTGGAGAAACACGAGTATTTGGACAAGGATTAATGAACCAAGTGCGCTATCATACGAAACGTTTTCGCGTGGAGACTCAAAGTATGGGATATTTCAATTCTTCATTATGGGATACCTTGTCTGGCGAGTATTACAGAAGTTTGATTAAACATAAGGACTATTATCAGATATTTGATTATTGGCGGTGGGAGGAGAATTTAGTTAACTCTACATTAATTAACGAGTACGAATGGGAAACTGCTCCTGACACAAATACAACATGGCGTATTGGTGATGGAACAGCTGCATTTTACAATTATGTATATTACACGGTTGCCGGATTTACTGAACATGACACTTTTAGAAGTAATCAGATCAGAGAGGGTCAAATGACACGCGAAAAAGCGCTTGAGTTGGTTGAAGATGAGAACCGGCCACGATACCAGAATATCAGATGGTATCTGGATACGCTTGGTATGGATTATGACCGCGTGATTAAAGTTGTAAACAATATTGAAAAGCTATATAAAGAGTGAATTAATTTACCGGATTAGGAATGCATATAGCCATTGTATCCTATACTTTTCCACCTTCAAAGGCAATAGGTGGAAGGCGTTGGGCAAAGTTTAGCCAGTTTCTTAAGGCTATGGGTTTTGAGGTAAGTGTTATATGTGCCAATGATCCCGT
>DAISHL010000554.1:0-1591 GCA_036822555.1 Bacteroidota bacterium
ATCACAATCATTCACAGTTTCAAAAAATTGCCCAAACACATCCATGATATTTTCAATGGTAATAATCTAGCCATTCAAGCTGTATAATTCATCCCCATCCTTATATTTCATTTCTTTTCCGAAGGCATCCATATTCTTGGTATCAACGATCATTAAACGTTGTGTACCTTCATTGAAGCCTACTTCAAATCCGCCAATGGAATAATTACTGAATGTTTTTTCTTTCTCATAGATCAAACCGGCTTTGTCAAACACATCTTTGATCGGCAAAGGCTCTTTTCCTGCCACATGCTTTCTTAAGAACACTCCAATCTCAGGATAACTCAATGCTTCGATCTCTTTGAACAGATCCTCATCATTAAATGATTTATTCTTACCATATTTCTTTGCAAGATCCTTCATGAGATCCTGAGTGCCGTATTTTCCGTTGCTGTAATAACGCAGATAAATATCCAAACACATCCCAATAAGAGCACCTTTTTCGTAAACATTACCGTACTGTGGATGTATATTTTCACTTAACACATTTTTACTCATGTAAGTAAAACTCATAGTATCATTATACACTTCCAAACTCGATTCATACTTACTCATCATTGTTTTCAAGAAAGCATCAATGTCAATTAAACCAGCCTTTACTTGAGCATGATGAGCTGCGTACTCCGTCATTCCTTCATAAAGCCAAAGATGCTCACTCATTTTAGGGTTGATGTAATCAAATTCACCAATTTCTCTTGCATGAATATTCAAAGGTGTAACAATGTGAAAAAACTCGTGTGCCGCCACATCTCTCACCTGTTGTTCAAGATAAACGCTATCCATCTCTGGCAAAACATAAAAAGAAGAATAGGAATGCTCGAGTGCACCGTGCGAACCAGACAGAGTGCCTTTATCTATAAAATAGAATAAGAAGGCATACTTATCAACCGGTAAATCTCCACCTAAATAATCACGTTGTGCAAAAAGCATTTCCTGAATGGTATTGGCAATGAACCTGGAAGAAACGCGCTTATTGGGCGAGTATGTTGCCACCAGCACCTTGGTATTGGCAACCATGATGGTTGTAGTATCGGGAAGCGAATACATGATGGGCGAGTCTACCAGATCATGATAATCGAAAACGGAAATCACATCTTTGGATGCACCAATGTTCACATTCGTTAATCCGGTAGCAGGATAAAACCCTGCTGGTTTAGCAAACTCGAGTACAAAATTCTTATCCAACATACCATCAATAAAACCAAAAAATCCATGGGTATTGATGCTGAAATTCTTTCCTTCCTCGATATTGGTTCCGCCCGGTTCAAACACCACTTTTTCACGGATCTTGGTATCCCATGTATCTTCAACCAAATATGAGATCTTCTCAATTTTATCTGCAGGAGACATGATATAAGTATTCACCGTGCTTTTTTCAACCTTGATCTTTGCGCCTCCTTTTCCGGTTACTTTCAGATCCGAGATGAATCTGCCAAAATCATATACCTCATAGGTGCCCGGTACCATGGCAGGAAAACAAAATTTGATCTCGTTCTTGTCGATCTTTGGGGGTGTTAATTCAACTAACACTTTATCTTCAACAACTTTATTC
>DAISHL010000555.1:0-1579 GCA_036822555.1 Bacteroidota bacterium
TTGGAAGGAAACAAGAACAGATCTGACTTTTTATAAGCAGCCACCGTGAATTCACGCGGAAAGTATTTGAAGATAATGCGCTTCTTACCAAATAATTTATTCAGAAAAATGCGTGCGGCCAATACAGGCTCCTTATGTATAGGTACTTTGAAATACTGATAATTGTTACCGATCATCAGTAACGTACCATTGTTTATTTTTGACCGCAAGAAAAGTTCAATAGCCTCCTTATGACCTTTCCATCCGGTATAAGATCCTACCAACAACATTAAAAAACTTTCCTTTGGTATGTTCAGTTCCTTGCGCACGTCCACTTCACTTTCAGGCAAGAACTCATCAGCTGCTGCTCCATTTGGAATGATGCACAACTTGCTTACCTTATTTTCTCTTGCAAAATTTATATCACGGTAATCATCACTTAGGTACACATTCATATCATAGCCATGTATCCAAGTTTTCATTTTCTCAAAATACTCCTTGAACATTGGCCAGTACAGACCTGAATAACCTGTTGGAACCGATACTTTCCTGGCCTTTATCTGCCCTAATATGGGCAGTGCCAGATTTGTGGCCCATTGCTGTGCCGCAAAAAAAGTGATGATATCCCCATTTAAGTTGAGCAAAAAATCAACGTACTCCTGATCATTGGCACTTTCTACCTTTAATGGATTACCAGTAATGGCAAAGGTTTTGATCTTTACACCATTGAGCTCAGTGAATTTTCTGTCAGGATGAAAACGTGTTAGAACCGTAACATCATGCCCAAGCTTCACAAGGCGTTCAGAAAGTTGCTTTACAACTTCCTGCATGCCTCCAACGGAAGGGTAATAGGATTCAACACAATGAAAGATCTTCATAACAATTTTATTTATAAACCAAACTCATGCCCGGTAAGCCCATGTTTGTTGAGATCACCTTATACCCTGCAAAAGAAGACAATACTTCTTTGATCGCCTTGTTTGGACTAACATTGTATTTAGATTCTTCAGTTTGATAAAAGGTATCGTGTAATAATACCGCCGCATCAGGTGCCTTGGTCAATATTGTTGTCAATTCATTTTTTACAGTTTCATAGCTATGATCGCCATCCACAAAGAACAATACACGGCCTTTTGGTTTACGCTGCTCGATCAATTCAAAAGACCTTTTCAATCCATCGGTCTGATGCATGGTCACTTTCTTGATCCCTTTAACAAGAATGCCTCTATTGTGTTTTGGGTGTTCATTATGAAAAACGTCATCCGGCAGATCAATGGTATGTATCTCCGACTTGATCTGAAAGGCTTTGGATGCTTCATAAAATATGCGTGCCGATTTGCCAATATTGGTGCCCCATTCGAACACAAACTCCGGTTTAAAATAACACATGGCCGAGGTCATCATCATCAGTTCGTTCAGCGGGAAAGGATGAAACCCAACCACTGGTACCAATTGATGCACCACAAAATCAGAGATCTCCCAATTATTCACTTCAAATTCCTTTCCTCCGTGTTTTAAACCCGGATCGGTATAGCTCTTTTCTATCTGAAACTACTTTTTAATCATAAAGCCTAAGATACTATAAGTGATAAAAATAATA
>DAISHL010000556.1:0-1579 GCA_036822555.1 Bacteroidota bacterium
AGCATGAATGTGACTGGTGTTGCAGTTGCATACGACAGTATCATTATACTAATGATGGTTAGCCCTAGCTCTGGATTCTTGAATTTTTTGGCCACGCCGGGATGTGTCATTTATCCGAAAGAAGCAGTTACAAAATATGGTGCTGACATGAGAACAAAAGCTGTTGGTACAGGCCCGTTCTTTATTGAGACCTTGAAAGAGGGTGAAGTGATCATCATGAAGAAGAACCAGGATTACTGGGGCGTTGATGAGAATGGCAACAAATTACCATACATGGATGGCGTAAAATGGTCGTTTATCCGTGAGAAAAAATCAGAGATCTTAAAGTTCAAATCGGGCGATCTTGATATGATCTACAGAATACCTGTAGAAATGTTCTCAGAGATCATGGGAGAACTTGATGAAGCAAAAAAGAAGAAGAACGACTTCCAAATCATCAGTCACCCTGCCTTGAATACCTATTTCCTTGGTTTCAACATTCAAACAAACCCTGCCTTTGCCAAGAAGGAGGTTCGTCAGGCCTTTAACTATGCCATCGACAGAAATAAGATCGCCGTGTTTACCATCCAAGGGGAAGGAACTGCTGCTGAATATGGAATGGTGCCATACACAGAGATCTTTGAAAAAGAAGGGTATAATTACAAAGGCATTAAAGGTTATACGTTTGATCCTGCAAAAGCAAAAGAATTATTGAAAGCTGCCGGATAACCTGATGGAAAAGGATTCCCTGAGATCACTCTTGAGATCAATAGCGGAGGTGGCGACAGAAACATCCTTGTTGCTGAGGTGATACAAAGCATGTTAAAAGAGAATTTGAATGTGAAGGTGAACATCAATACTGTTCCTTTAGCCGAGCATATTGAAAATGCGCAGTCTGGTAAAACAGATTTCTTCCGTTACGGATGGATCGCTGATTATCCAGATCCAGAGACATTCTTGACCTTATTCTATGGTAAACACTTACCTGCAAACCCTGCAGATAAATCATACATCAACATTTTCCGTTACAGCAATCCTAAGTTTGATGAATTGTTTGCTGCAAGTCAGAAAGAACCTGATCAGGCAAAGCGTTTTGCCATGTTAAGTGAAGCAGAAGCCATTGTGATGGAAGACGCTCCATTCATGCCTATATTCTACGATGAGAACTTTGCCCTTGAGCAAAAAGGTGTTCGCAATTTACCTCAGAATGCGATCAATTTTATTGAGCTTTCAAGAACATACGTTATTCCGGCTGATGAGCTAAAGAAATAAAAGACATTAAGTTTTAAGAAAACCCGACATCATGTGTCGGGTTTTTTTTTTGAAATCGATCTCAATGCAAAACATTCAAAAGCTTTCCTTTCAATTCAATTAAAATCTAAGTAAATTCGGATATGTCAAAGGAGTACGTAATAATTGTTGCTGGTGGAATCGGAAGCCGAATGAACAGTTCCATCCCAAAGCAATTCCTTAAGATTGGATCAAAGCCCGTTATAGCGCACACCATTGGGAGGTTCTATGCGTATGACCCCAATATCAATGTGATAATTGCGGTTCATAAAGACCTTGAGAATGATCTTCGAAAGATTATCAAGAAATT
>DAISHL010000557.1:0-1579 GCA_036822555.1 Bacteroidota bacterium
GCTTGTGGGGTATTGGTTGATGAATGCCTGCAGCTCGTCCATGGTTCTGCGGGTATCCGATTGGTCCAGATAGGATGGATTGCCGGCCATCACCCTGCAATACACAGCTTTGTAAGCGCACTCCATCTGGTGCTTGCTGTTGAAGAAGTTCTTACACCATATGTAAAGGTTAAAATTAACCGCAAATTCCTCGGAGAATTCTATCCTTTGCACAAGAATTATCCGGAAAGTGTAAGAAAACTTAACAGGCGAGTTGATGTAGTAATATTGGAATAATATGAATATAAGATTAGTTACAGTACTGGTATTGTTTTTGTGGCTTGGTAGCCTTCATATGAATGCGCAGGCCATTCCTTCTGAGGATGAGAAGATCCCTTATCTGACCACATTCTCAAAGGGAGCACAGTCGAAATTTGGTGACGATGATTTTGTGCAGATCTATTTTTTTGTGGTGCCTGAGAAGTCGAACGCCCCATTCTACATAAGAGTGTATGATCCTGACAATGGTGGTACAATTGACGAGAAAAATGTGGCATTCAATTCTAAAACGAAATTCTCATTCTATGGTGGAAAAGGCGCTCATTCCGATAAGGCAGCCAAGGCGCAAACACCAACAGGCAATTACAAATCAGGTGTATTTATCACCGGTAAGACATTTGGTGAAGATGCACAATACGATGCACAGTGGTATGAATTTGGCCCATTCAATCCTAAAGAAGGTGAATTGCAGCCGGAAAACGGTGGATATGTTTTTAAAATGGTGGTTGAAGGCCTGGAAGGCGATGATGGTAATCTTTTCAAAATGTTTCTCTCATCAAGTAAGGATAAAAATGTAAAGGTTGAGGGAGCTAATTCATTTTGTTATGAGTATACCTTTCGCCTGGATGACAAAGTAGGCTCTGTTTCCCATTTATACCCTTTTATACCGCAAGGTGTGGTATCATGTGAGATAAGTGTTTTCGACTTTGATAATGCAGGTTTATTAAGGGTTGTTTCTGTAGCTAAAAAAGGTGATATGGCCACTTCTGCAACAGAAGGCAGCTGGTCTAAATCAAAGTTCGAGATCACCCAGGAAGAGATCAATACTTCATTGGATATTCAATTCATCAACAAGAAAGAAGTGAAAAATAACAATGTGGCGGTATTCATCACCAACCAATACGGGGAGTTAATGCCATTCTATTCTTTGCCTATTGGCGGTGTTCCAAAGTATAAATATAAAATCGGGGTGAAGCCTGCGAAATGAGAAAGAGTTTACTAATACTGTTTTTAGCAATAACCGGACTTGTTAGTTCGCAAGAGTACAAGTTCAATGTATTCGGACAAGAGGAAGGTTTGCCTCAACCTTATGTATATGATATTGTTCAGGCCCGCAATGGTTACTTATATGTTGCAACGGGTGATGGACTTGCAGAATTTGGCGGAAATCGTATTCAACGATTCAGTACAAAGGAAGGTATGTCTGAGAACTATTGCAGCGCTCTGATGATAGACTCAAAGCAAAGTTTATGGATCGGGCATTTTGAAGGAGGTGTTTAGGAATTGGAGAATTTTAAATAAATGAAATTGATAACTGCTG
>DAISHL010000558.1:0-1579 GCA_036822555.1 Bacteroidota bacterium
CACTAAAATCATTCAAAACTCAAGTTGTAAATAATATGGAATTTAGAATACTCCTTTGGATACTTCTTCTCACTCCTTTAAAAGTGGTATAACAAACTAGCTGCTGCTGCTGTTTGCTCCGAGAAGCTGGACAAAAGGCAGAGCGTGAGGGTAATCTGCGTACAGCTATAAATGATTGGGAAGATGCAAAAAAATGTTCCGATGCAAATAGATGTCCGGATTTGGACAAGTTGATTACATCAGCCAAAAGTAAGATTGAAGTAGATGCTCGTGAAAAAGGGCAGGTGGAACAATGTGAAGAAGAAATAGATCGACTTGCTTTGAAAATAGACCAGTTGAATGTTGAAGTGAAGGATTTGGAAAAGGAAAATTCAAACCTGACCAAAGAAAGAGATCGAATAGGGGGGCTAATAGCCAACTATGAAGAAAAGGTTTGGAGAATTATTGATAGCATTAATACCGTTGAAGCATACAAATCCTATTGCAAGGAATTCCCTAATGGCAAGTATTATAACTTAGCCAGGCAAAAAACAGGTGCGGACCCCAATCAGAACACACTGCCTGAGTTGGTTAGAATACCAGGCGGAAGCTTTCAAATGGGAGGGGGTAGTGATTTTGTAGAGGTTAGCACTTTTTACATAAGCAAATTTGAAGTTACTAACGCTCAATACTGTGCCTTTCTCAATGAAATGGGTAATCAGATTGAAGGTGGAGCAAGGTGGATCAACATTGGACAATCAGAGGATGGTTATTCCTGTAAGATAACCCCAAAGGGTACTAAATTTCAAGTTGTATCAGGTTTTGAAGATCATCCTGTTACATTTGTTACTTGGTATGGCGCTAATAGTTATTGTGAATGGTTGTCTAATAAAACCGGAAAGCAGTACCGCCTACCATCAGAAGCCGAATGGGAATACGTTGCTGGTAATGGGGTAAAACATACAACATATAGCTGGGGCTTTGAGGCCCCATCCGGCAAAGAAGGAGGAAATGTTCCTGATGTATCTTATTGCAAAAGCATTGCTGGAAACGATATAATCAATGAATTTCCATACGGAGATTACAATGATGGATTCGTAAGTAGCGCGCCGATTGGATCTTTTTCACCTAATGATTTTGATGTTCATGATATGAGTGGAAACGTTTGGGAATGGTGTTATGACGTTGTGAAAAAGGATAATAATAATTATGGAGTAATAAAAGGTGGCTCCTGGAGATGTAGTAAAGAAAACTTTTTTAAATATTATAAAAAAAACAAAGAGGTTACTTTTGGTCAAAGGTACGATACCAAGATAACTTATATCAATTTTCTTGATTATGAATTTGATGATTATTACGCTAATTATAGAGATTTTCGTGATATTAATGGACACCTCATTCGTTTAAAAGAGTTAATGTATTCTGGCAAATCATCAGTGACAGTAGGCTTTAGGGTAGCTATGTAATTCGCCCAAAAATAAATGACGCTGGATAAGCGCTTTTATTCTTTTTGCCGCTCTGGGGGTCTGGTAATGTCTCAAAAAGTGTGTCTGGCCAGGTCTTCAATTTCTGCCGCGCTTGGGTCTTCCTGACTTTATAG
>DAISHL010000559.1:0-1561 GCA_036822555.1 Bacteroidota bacterium
ATGTTTCCTGTTTTTCTTTTCGTCTTCGTTACCACTTACTTATACCCCAAATCGCAAGAACGGTTTCAATATATGTTATTTTATTTGAGTGTAATTTGCCATCGTCCACATAACATAAGAAACGATCCCATCTGTATTTACCTTCTTTACTATTCTTTGTAAAGCTCTTGATGAAGGATTCTCCACTCACCGGATTGTTATCTTCATACTTCACACTCAGCCAAATGAAGAAAGGTGAACCAACGATGTGGTCAAATGGAACCAATCCCCAACTGCGGCTGTCAGCACTGTTGTGACGGTTATCACCCATCATGAAATAATAATCCTGTTTAAAGGTATAACTGCTGATAGGTTTCCCATCGTACAATACCTGATTGCCTTTCACACTCACCTGATGTATGCCATCGTCGTAGGTGTTCATTATTTTATCATACAACCATACATTGTGGGTGTCAATAGGAATGGTCATGCCGGCCTTTGGGATCAGCAATGGGCCAAAATTGTCATTGTTCCATGCATAGGATGGATGATGTGGAAAAATTGTGATCTCGCGTTCTCCTTTTTTATCAATTTTTTTGGTTACGGAAACCACTCCAGGTAGTTTTTTGATCTGTTCGGCCACTTTTGCAGGCATGTTCAATTTATATACTGTGGTATCCTTAGACATGGCTGCAATTTCTGCCTCTGTGGCATAAATATCGTATTCATCCAATAATTTCAAATTCGATAATACATTTCTGCCATTCTTGCGATTCACCATCTCATCACCAAACAAGCGGTTGGTGGTCTTTACATAATAAAAGTGCTGCGCATTTTCAGGCATAGCTTGTCTTTGGTTGTTGATGAAGATCTCCCCATCACGGATCTCAAAATTATCTCCGGCTATTGCCACACAGCGTTTTACATAGTGCTCGCGTTTATCAACAGGTCTTCCGGCGATCTTTCCAACCTTTGCGCCATTTAAGGGATTCACGTTATTCTCATTCTGCAGATAATCCCATGCGAGTCCATTGAAATAACTTTCCGGCTTGCTTGAGTCGGCAGTACCTCTGGCTTCATTTTTATAAAAATTCCCGATGATGCGAACAGCATTGTAATAACTGATATCCTGCATGTTCAATAACACTGAATCGCCATCAGGGTAATTGAACACCACGATATCGTTGTTCTCAACTTTACCAAATCCCGGCAATCTGAAATAGGGTAGTTTGATCCATTCAAGATAGGATTTTGTGTTGGCCATATGTAACGTGTGGTGTGCAAATGGAAAAGACAATGGGGCTTGCGGGATCTTTGGGCCGTAAGCAAATTTATTCACGAATAAAAAGTCGCCCACCATAAGTGATTTTTCAAGGGATGAGGTGGGTATAGTGAAGGCTTCAATGAAATAACCGCGTATGATAGATGCTGCGATCACAGCAAAAACAATAGGGTCTATCCAGTTCTTGATGATCGTGCTTGGTTCTTTTTTGAATTTATCGAGCCCTACAAACTTCGCTGTTTCGTCCAATCCACGCTTAACAAAGAAGATATAGGGTAGATGAGAGGAAAACCAATGATC
>DAISHL010000560.1:0-1556 GCA_036822555.1 Bacteroidota bacterium
CTTGAAAAGTGGCTTTTTTTATTGCATTACTTTACCCAAGTTTTATTCCTATCAAACATACATCATCCACCTGCTCCAAACTACCTTTCCATTGTTCGAATCGATCATTAAGCACGTCATACTGCTCCTGCATTGTTGCTGAAGGCACCTGCGTCAAAAGTTCATGAAGTGGCTTGTATTTGAATTTCTTTCCTTTGGGTCCGCCAAACTGATCTGCATATCCATCAGTATACAGATACAACATCTTTAGCCCTGAGCTATCAATGGTAAATGTTGAAAATGGTTTATCTCTCTCCCCTAAACCAACGGGCATTGGATCGTAGTTGCCTTCAACATAGGCATAGGCATCGCCATCTTCACCTTCAACGATGAGTAACGGCGTATTGTTTGCAGCAGCATAGGATACAGATGTGATCTTTCCATGTTCGCAATTGATGCATAACAATATACCATCAAAACCATCCTTCTGCCCTTCCTTACTTATGTTGTCGATCAGTCGTGAACGCACATGGTCCAAGATCTTGCCCGGCTCCGTTATTCCTTTTTCACTTATGGCTTCATTCAGGAATGTAATGTTCAACAAACTCATGAAAGCGCCCGGAACACCATGCCCTGTAATGTCGCAAACCGCCAAATAAAATCGTTCCCTATCCTTATTCCCTACTGCTGTGGCCCAATAAAAATCGCCACTCACAATATCCTTAGGTTTAAACACACTAAAATAATTCCCAAGATATGTCTTCAGCATTTCCTAGCTGGCAAGCAGTGTATTCTGAATGCGTTTGGCATAATGGATGCTATCAAGGATCTCCTTATTCTTTTCTGCGATCAGCTCGTAGGCGTTCTTTAATTCAACATTTTTCAGGCGTTCGATCTCTGCCTCTTTTTCCTTCAAAAGCTTGCTCTCTAACTGATCAACCTTTGCTGCCTTTTCCTGCCTGGTGAGTTCATTGGTGATGACGAGCAATTTTTCATACACTTCTACCGCACTCTCAAATTTATCATCACGTTTATAACAATCTGCCATCAATCTGTAAATTGTAACAAGTCGTGTCGGCATATCCGTTTCAATGGCCAACTGTTCTGCTTCCTTGCAATACTCTAGCGATTTAATGACATCACCGGTCTCAAAATAAATCAATGATATATCAAGCAAACTACCCAATATGAATTGCTTTACATTGTGTTTTCTTCGCAATTCCAACGCCTGATGCATGTATTGCAATGCCTTATGTGGATCACCATCGCGTTTATATATGGCTCCAATATCATTAAGCACCCTGCTCTCACCGATCAAATTCGATTCTCGCCTTAATATCTCTAAGCTTTCCAGTGCCAATGCGATCGCTTCCTTATTTCGCCCAAGCTCTGAATAGATGTTGGATAAACCGGTAAGCAACCTTCCACTCCAACTATTGTAATTCTTGTTATGCTCAATTCCTACCTTAAAATACTTCTCTGCCTGATCAAACTTCTTCAGGTCCTTATAAATGGTACCCATCACATAATATGCCATGGGAACATCGGTATCATCAAGATGATCATCATAATAACTG
>DAISHL010000561.1:0-1553 GCA_036822555.1 Bacteroidota bacterium
TACTAATTCAAAAAAAGAACGCTTTGTGGATGTGATTAAATGCGATGTGAAATTTGGAACCGAGAAAATAATACCAAAGAACACGATGACGCATAAACAACCCAATACCATAAAAGGAGTATACCAACTGAAATGTGAGGCCAGGTATAAACCGCCAGGAACACCGGCAATACTGGCCAATGCAAAACCCATCATTAATATCCCCATGGCCTGACCTCTGCGCTGAGCAGGAATGGCATCACCAACGATCGATTGGATCACAGAACCGGAAACACCACCAAATAAACCGGTCACAAATCTGGCGATCAGCAATGTGATGTAATTATTTGCAAGTCCACAAAAGAATGTACCAATTGTAAAACCAGCATAGATCAACATCAGCATCTTTTTTCGATCGTACAGATCTACCTTATTCACGAAATACATCGATGAAATGAATGCCCCAAAACCATAAGCAAATACAGCGATACCGAACTGCTTTGGGGTAATACCCCATATCTCTGTCAATAAGGGTTTCAATGGCATCAAGATCATAAAATCAACAATGCCAGTGAACTGCACAAAGGCTAACACCAACAACAATAAGATCTCTTTTCTGGCCATAGTAATAAAGCGCTAAAGGTGAGAATAAAACTTTAGCAAATTCATACAAAAGACGAGGATAATTAAAAACTTAATAACACGCATTTGATGAACCTGTTTTTTCAATACATTTAATCATCACATTATGAGCGACACAGGATTACATCAGCATGCAGATTTGGCCAATACCATTAAATGCAAGAATTGTAGTGCCAACCTGAAATTCAAACCGGGCACTAAAAGTCTTGTTTGCGACTACTGCAACACAACAAACACCATTGAAACAGAACCAAGTCAGGTGATTGAGAATGATTACCATCAGTTTCTAAAAGAAAACGATGTACGAAGTTTAAAGCAGGAGATCACCACATGTAAGTGCACCAATTGCGGCGCCTCCACTACTCTGCCACCAAACATTACGTCGAGTTCTTGTCCGTATTGTGATACACCTCTAGTGGTTCAAAATGCGTCGGTATGCCAGATAATTCAACCTAAATATCTATTGCCGTTTCAAATTGACAGGAATGCAGCCAAAGAAAAATTTGTAGCATGGGTCAAAGGATTATGGTTTGCACCAAACAAATTGAAGGATTATGCAGCACACAGTGCCGAAAAACTCAATGGTGTGTATATGCCTTACTGGACCTATGATTCAAACACAGTAACACACTATACGGGTATGCGTGGTGACCATTACTATGTGACCGAGACCTATAGAGACAGCAACGGAAAGACACAAACACGACAGGTTAGGCATACCAGATGGACCCCTTCGAGCGGAACGGTGCCTAAGAATTTTGATGATGTATTGATCTGTGCTTCTAACTCCCTACCAGTAAAACTGACCCATGGACTTGAACCTTGGGATCTGCATGAACTTGTAGAATACAACAATAAATTCCTTGCAGGGTTTCTCACAGAGAGCTATCAAATTGGGCTTGAGCAAGGATTTGACAGTGCAAAAGAAATCA
>DAISHL010000562.1:0-1548 GCA_036822555.1 Bacteroidota bacterium
TCCTGTAAGGTGGTGCTTAAGCTTAGTCCAACAAAATCAGCCTTCACAGGATATCTTGTGTGGCTTCTGTCTACAAGAACCAAGTTATTCATTTTTTTTACCGGCTTATCAAGGAATAAACGAATGGCATACATTAAAGCCTTTCCGCTATTGAGAACATCATCTACGATCACTACGTTCTTATTCACAAAATCCTTATCGTTGAAATCTATGATCGGATCAGTCTTCCAGGGCTCATCCTTATCGATCTTGATCTTGGCAAGTTTGATCTTTAAAGGAGATATTTTTTTCAATCGGTCTGCAATTTCACCTGCAACCTTGTATCCGTTGCCGTCGATGCCTACGATCAATAACTCCTTTTCGTTGAAATTACTTTCATACACCTGATACGCCATGCGATTCAGCTTTTGCTGGATCTGCAGAGTGTCCAATATTTTTGTTTTTGCCATTAGTAATTCTTGATCAGTTGATTCAATTTTTCTTTCACGCCATCGTTTGGTTCACATAATGGCAAACGTACATATGGGTCAGTGATCTTTAATTTGCTCAAAGCATGTTTAATACCACCCGGATTGCCATCAGCGAATAACTGATCGGTGATATCAACTAATCTGTAATGAAGTTTGCGAGCGTTCTCCAAATCACTCTTCAACGCTGACCTTACCATATCAGAATAATCTTTAGGGAAGGCATTGGCAACCACAGAGATAACCCCGACTCCACCGCAGGCAAAGATTGGTAATGTAAGATTATCATCACCGCTGATCACCATGAAATCCTTTGGTTTATTCTTGATGATCTTCATGATCTGCTCAATATTTCCGCTAGCCTCCTTAGTTGCAACAATGTTCTTGAAGTCTTTTGCTATTTTCACCTGTGTTTCCCAGGTAACATTACTTCCCGTTCTGCCAGGCACATTATAAAGGATCACAGGCAATTTACTGGCTTTAGATACTGCCTTGTAATGTTCATAATATCCTTTCTGGTTTGGTTTATTGTAGTAAGGGGCCACAGATAAAATGGCGCTGAAATCCTTTACATTCGTGGTTTTTAATGCTTCTACCACCTCTGCAGTATTATTACCTCCAATTCCCAACACCAATGGCAAAGCCTTATTATTGGCCTTCACAACTGTATCTAATACCAGTTGTTTCTCTGTTTTTGATAAGGTGGCTGTTTCCCCAGTGGTACCTAAAACCACAATGTATTCCACTTTCCCCTTGATCAAATGTTTAACAAGTTTATCTAAGGCTTTTGTATCAACTTGCCCTTTTTTTGTAAAAGGTGTAACAATGGCAACTCCTGTACCGGTTAAGAATATATTCATGCTCAAAGTTAACAGAAAATAAAAAAGGACATCCCATAATTTTTATAAAAATATCTAACAGTTTTTTAGGGTTTTTGTTAGGTATTTGTATATTTATACCCTTACTGTATTATGGATTTAGAATTTAACAAGAACGACGATAAAATGCGTTTGCTCTATTCACAGATGGAGCAACGTTTGT
This sequence comes from Bacteroidota bacterium, assembly GCA_036822555.1. Lineage (GTDB taxonomy): Bacteria > Bacteroidota > Bacteroidia > B-17B0 > Aurantibacillaceae > Aurantibacillus. The sequence continues at coordinate 1,509 of DAISHL010000562.1, forward strand.
CCAAGATAATGTTGCTGTATTTGTATCCGCTCCTAACACA
>DAISHL010000563.1:0-1533 GCA_036822555.1 Bacteroidota bacterium
ATCTTTATTTAGGTCTGAGAGAAGTGATTTGATCTCATCCTCATTGGTAACGGGGAAAGCATAGCCTATGAATTTACTGCCTCTGTCTTTGAACAGCCCTGTGCTTGAACGTGTGATCGTAAAGTATGAATCCATGAAGAGCATTAAAACATGATTAATCAAATGGAAATAATTGCCAAAAGTATCCCAATATAATTCAATTTTGTGAATTGCTCTTTATACATTAGGATGCCAATACATGCTGTTAAGATAACATTGGAGATGTTGAGCACTGGAAATAACAATGCGCTGCCTAAAACGTTTGTTTCAAGCGCTTTCATGATGAAATAGATACTGAAATAGTTTGGCACTCCTAGTGCGAATCCGCCAATAACATTCCTTAATAAGGAACCGGTTTGTGATCTGGTGCTTGTTGTTCTTAAGTTCGTATAAACCAGTAAACCGATGCCAAATGCAAATGCAAACGCAAAAATTGAAATGGTGAATACGTTTGTTTGAATGGCTGTTTTGATGTACTGGTGGTTCCCAAAATTGATCCCTACATCTATCAATCCACTGCCAAGGAATACTAACACTGGAAGCAGGTATGTTGAGTTTGTGTGTGAGCCTGAATCGCTTATATACATTGTACACACCACGGCAATCAACGCTAAAATAATTCCAAGAACCTTCACTAAGGTGATTTGCTCATTTAATACCACTACAGAGAATAGTACCGGCATCACAACACTCATTTTGTTCGCAACCGACGCCACAGAGATGCTGATATTTTGCGCTGTCAATGATATAGCGTAGAATACAGCAATGAACAGGAATCCCAATGGAAGCGTGAGAAAAAGCCACGTAGAATTGAATTCATTCCATAGTAATGCCGGATCCTTAGTTAGAAGAATGCCGGTAATTGCAGCAAAAAAGTAATTGAATACGATAGCATGTAGTGTATTGACCTTGTATTTATCAAAAAGCTTAAAAAGGATGAGCAATGAAACACTTATGCTTACTGCCAATAGAATATAAACCATTTAATTCAGTGTTATTCCTAATACAAACTTAAATACGAGATTCTGCATGATCTCTGTATTGGTGTAAGAACCATATCTGTAAAAAGCACCGGCACCAAAACTGCTCATTCCGCTCGTGTACAAATTCTTAATTCTCAATCCGGCCTCAGTATATACATTTTGCATATCGTTCAATGGAATGTAAGTCAGTTTTTCCTTGTTCAACAATTTGCCATAACCAACGGCATGTACCAATTCAAATTCTGGGTTGCAGAATTTGTTCTTGCGAAGTATTTTTCCTGAATTCAAAGAGGTGAATAGGGTTACGTATTCAGTACTGATGAATTCATTTAGATACATGGTCTCAAATGTGTTCTCTGCACTGATCCTGTATTTTTCTGTTCGGCTTCCATTATTGTTGAACTGAAATGTATACGGCACATCTCCGAAAACTTTCCCTGCTTGAATTTGATATGCAAAGTACCCTTTGACCTTGAAGTTGATCGTGTGGTCTAGTTTATTGTGTTTTTTT
>DAISHL010000564.1:0-1533 GCA_036822555.1 Bacteroidota bacterium
GTTGGTGAGGTCAATACGTTGATTATTACGTTGGATGGTGGGAAAACATGGAAAGCGGTTTACTCGTCGAACACAAAAAGTTTCTATGACATCAAATTTGTCAATGACTCTACCGCCTATTGCTCCGGTGATAAACTTACATTGCTTCAAAGCACCAACAAAGGAACTTCCTGGAAAGAAATGGCCTATGACTTTGTTCCGGAATACTTCAACTACGTACCCATGCGCTGCATCTTTGGCGATGAAAAATTTTTAATGATCATTGGAGGTGAGAATTTTGATACCGGTGCTGTCTTATGGATGATAGACGGACAATTGAAATGGGTATGGCATTTCGATCATGAATTCAGATCTGGATTTAATTTCACATACGATAACTATTTACTGAATGGATACGGAAACTCATACAATACCAAAGATATGGGCTACACGTATCAACCCATCGAGCTTCAAAAAGATTATTACACTTCGGCATATACTATCAACCACACAACAGGCTATGCATGTGGGTATAATGGAAGTATTGTTAAAACAAGTGATGCAGGCAGAACTTGGTCAAAGGTTCTCAACGAAAACAAAGTAGGCAAAAAACGTATACACCTGAATGGTATTTGTTTTAATTCACAAGGAAATGGTTTTGCCGTTGGAAATGAGGGCCTGCTGCTTAAAAGTGAAAATGGCACAAAATGGGAATCAAGATTTAAAGTGTCTGATGCAAACTTGTTATCGATCAGCGACACAAAAAACGGGTACATGATCATTACATGCTCAAACGGAAGACTGTTAAAAGTCCCTTATTAAAACACATAGCCCACCGAATATTCGAACAGATCGGCCTGGGCCAGATTCGCCTTAAGAAAGATTCCTAACTGTAACTGTTGATTCAATCTGTTCAAACTATTCCTTTTTTTCAATGGATAATACACCAAACCTATCCTGTTCGTATTGAATGCCTCGATCTTATTGGAAATATTATCCCACGTGCCTTCGTACTTCTTTTGATCAATGAAGAATTTATTGTAAACATAGATTCCCGCCTGGGAAATGAATCCAAACTTACCCATTACAAATTCATGACCTGCAAATACAATGGCAGTAGACGAACGCAATTGCTGATTTCGATCATAGAATTCCTGACTTATAATATAATCATAGAAGCTTGTATAATAAGCAAGAGTGACACCAAGTTGAAGTGATCCGGAATACCTGAATGGTTTATTCATCCACATGGAAAGGTGATAACTTGGATAACCCGGACCTCCTACTGCTTTTGTTGTTGATCCAAATTCATGAAATCCTAAGCCAGCTTTTAATGCATAACTTGATCTCTTTACACCGCTATCAGGAACATGAGATCGAAAGGTGCTGGCATGTCCGAAGCCCAATCCTAAATTAACTGCAACAATATTCATTCCTGCGTTTGGCAATGCTGTGTGTCCATTTGAACTATGTATACCGCTCAACCCGTAATTCATCAATACATTCTTTCCTATCTGCTTATACCATAACAAGGTAAAAATGCTCATGTTTGTA
>DAISHL010000565.1:0-1527 GCA_036822555.1 Bacteroidota bacterium
GAAGATATTGAACCATTGAGTGGGATTTCATATTACCGGTTAAGATGCGAAGATATAGATGGTTCGGTAACTTATTCAGGGATCATAAGCTTGAATTACATTAAGGATGAGTTACAGTTTGTTATTTATCCGAATCCGAATAAAGGCAGTTTTAATATTGACTTTTCAGGCTTAGTGAATATACATGACCTAGGCATAAGAATCATTGATGCAAAGGGTGCATTGATATATGAAAATACCTTTACTCTAAATGGTAAAGATTCTCTGATAGAAAAAATTGAATTAAAAGATAATTTCACACCAGGTGTATACACTGGAATTATTTATTTTGAAGGCATTCAAAGAAGTGTTCGAATAATTGTAGATTAAAACTATTTCTTCAGAAAATCTGACCATGGTTTTAATTCAGGAAAATGTTCAGCAAATATCCTGAATACAGCTATGAATGGTAAAAACAAGATCATTCCTGCCACTCCCCAAATCAATGCGCCAATAAAAATGGCAAAGATGGAAGCAAGCGTGTTAAGATTCACGTGTTTTCCAACTACGTAGGGAAAGATCAAATTTGCCTCCAGATATTGTACAACCGTGAACACACTTATAATGCCTAGAGGTTGCCATAAACTACCTGTACTTAACCAGCTTAATGTTATTGGAAGTAATGCACTGATGAGGATCCCGAAATATGGGATGATGGTCATGATGGCCGTTAGCATGCCATAGATCAGAGGATTTTCAACTCCAATAAACCATAAACCAAGTGTATTCAATACACCAACCGTGATGTAAACCGTGGCCATGCCTCTGATGAATTTTGAGAACATGTTGATCGTGTCATTGATGACTAATGGTATCTTTTCTCTGTGATGGTCTGGTGTTAATGCAGTAATAAGCGCAACGATCTTTGAACGGTAAAGTAATATCAGCGAAATGTAAATTGGGATGATAATAAGATTGAACAGAGCTTCAAACGTAGCCTTTGAAGTTTCCTGGATGATGGCCCCGGCATTTTGGCTAAGCTTTTCTAAGCTGTCACGAATCCAAAGGATCTGATCCTGGCTTGTCCAGCCAAACTTTCTGTATAATGTTTCCTGGATCTCATCTACCAATGGATAGATCTTGTCCTGTATCAATGGCCATTTCCCGCTTAATAGGGCCATTTCATAACTTAAAAGTATGATTAAACCGACGAACAATACACACACCAAAAGCAAGGGGATCAAGATGGAAAGTACTTTGTTCATTCCTTTATTTTCAAGGAATTTGCAGATCGGATAAATGACAATTGCGATCAAAAGAGAGTACGCTAAGGGAATGAGAAACGATTTGGCAAAGATCAAGATGAAGCCTAACACCAGCAATGAAAGCAAGTATTGTAAGCTGCTATGAATATTCCTGTTCTTTTCCATTGTATCAAAAGTAATTAAAATAGGTGGTAGTGTTACTGATTTAAGTCAGATTAGATGAGGAACTCCATGGCTTACATCAGGAGGGCTCCCAGTCATCAGAACGAGAAGTGTAACTGCC
>DAISHL010000566.1:0-1527 GCA_036822555.1 Bacteroidota bacterium
GTAATCAAGCATAACTGATGTCCGGTGGTTATTGTGAATGTTCTGGTTTCGGTTAAAAGCCTGATTTTTGCAATACTTTGTTGTGTTGTGTTGTTCACAAGACTGGCCTGCTCTGATAGAACTTCTGTGAGTAAGATCCTGTTGACATCACTGAAAAGCGATGGTGTATCCAATAGTTTAGAATACCCTTCTTTGCTAGGCAAATACTCATAAAAGGGCTCCAGTGTTGTGTTCCCTGAAATGTAGTCGCTCACAAGCTTATTCAGCGTTTGTGTTACTTTAAAGTCTAGCGATTCTTTTGTGAACATTATTACAATTTAACACCAAAGGCAAGGTCACCTGCATCTCCTAATCCAGGTACAATGTAAGAGTGCGCAGTTAACTCATCATCAATGGCACCGCACCATAATGTACATTCATTTGGATTAAGATGCGCCTTTAAATGATTAACGCCTTGTTTGCTCGCAATGGTGCAAACAATATGCGTGTGTTTTGGTTTGCTTCTGCTAATAAGTGAATTGTAGGTTAAAAGAAGTGAAGAGCCTGAAGCCAACATTGGGTCACATAAAATGAGGGTTTTGCCTGTAAGGTCAGGGCTAGCCAAATATTCCAATGCGATCTCAAATGAATTGTCTTTATGCTGTCTTCTGTAAGCACCAATGAATGCGTTTTCTGCTTTATCGAAGTAATTCAAAATTCCGATATGCAATGGCAATCCTGCACGTAAGATAGTGGCTATCACAGGCTGTTCCTTTACCTTATGGGTTTTAGCAATGCCAAGAGGTGTTTGAGTATCCGTTACCTGATATTCTAAAGTTTTACTGATCTCATAAGCAAAGATCTCACCCATGCGTTCTAAATTTTTCCTGAAGCGCATGCTGTCCTTTTGGATATTTACATCACGTATCTCTGAAATAAAGTCAGAGAAGATGCTGTTGGTATTTGAGATTGTGTGTACCATATCTATTTTTTTAATTCGATATATAAATTGATTTCTGTTTGGTAAGAAGATTTGTCGAAGATCGTGATCGGGTATTTGTATTCCTTGAATTCCGGAGCTTCACAACTGATAGTGTATTTACCTGGAGGAACAATGATGATGAATCTTCCGTTCTCAGGATTTGGCACATAGTTCCCCACGATCTCATTTGAAATGTTATTGTACACGGTCATATACGTGTTACGAAAATCAACCTTATGGGTCGTGTCTTTCGGAATGATGTTGCCGATCAGGATCGTGTAATCATTTTCTACCTCATTAAAGGTTACACGGAATATGTCAAAGTCGCCCTGACCACCTCCGCGCAAGGACGCCACATAACCATATCGGCCATTCTTTGAAATTCTGAAATTGAAATCGTCATAGGAAGTGTTGATAGGATATCCCATGTTGATAGGGTTCTCGTATTGTTGTGTTTCTTCATTCAGCTTTGCTTTGAAAATGTCATAGACTCCCATGCTGCTGGTTCCTATGCTGCTGAAGTATATTGTTTTTCCATTAGGGGAAAGATTTGGTAAATCCTCATC
>DAISHL010000567.1:0-1516 GCA_036822555.1 Bacteroidota bacterium
CCTTCTGGATCAGCGTAATAACCCACTAAATGAGGGATCTGTTTCATAATGAGAATAATTCCAATAACCGCAAGCATTCCCTTGATCACTGAATAAGGAATATAATTGCCTATACTACCTGCTTTTAACAAGCCAAGTATGATCTGTAATAAACCTGCAACAAGCACCGCTGCCAAAAATGTTTCATAAGAACCGAGGGTTGCTACCGATGAGATGACAATGGCTGTTAAACCGGCTGCTGGTCCGCTTACACTTAAAACAGCGCCACTAAAAATTGCAACTACTATACCGCCAATGATGCCGGCCAATAAACCGGAGAACAAAGGAACTTTACAGGCCATGGATATGCCTAAACACAATGGGAGCGCAACTAAGAAAACAACAACTCCCGCTTTTATATCGCTGGATAAATTTTTATTGAACATATTAAGGTCATTAAGAAAAAGAAATAGAACTGCTTTGTGACGCTTAATACTTTGGAGGTGGCGTGGTAATTGAAGGATTATAAGACAAAAGTTTTGTCTCTGATTCTGAGTTTACTTTTATTGAGTGATCAAATTCCGGTACTATCAGATACTCATATATTTCAAAGAAAGCATCCTCTGCAGTTTTGGTATCCTTCTCTGTTTCGTCCTCTTCTTCGGCAATATCGCTCACCAATTGAACAATACTATCCGTGTTAAGTTTTCCCATGTAACATATGGTAGTGGAAAAACTGAACAGAAAGAAGCCTAGGATCAATACTATATTTAATAAACGTTTCACTTAATAAGGTCCCTAAAATACTAATAAAATTGAATTAACCAAATGACATTAAGTCATAAGCTATGTTAAAATAGAAAGAGCCTGAACCACATACAACCCAGCTGTTTCGGTTCGCAAGCGAGTGCTGCCTAGTGTTACGGGCAAGAACCCTGAAGAATGGGCTTTCACTATTTCATCCGGTGCAAAATCACCTTCCGGACCAATAAGTATAATCACTGACTTATCTTTAAAATCCAGTTCTTTTAGATCTGTTTTTGGAAAATCATCGCTGCAAAAGGCAAGCAGCTTCATGTCTGCTTTAAGCCCAAGAACATCGTCAAACTTAATGAGATCATTGATCTTAGGAATGAACGCCTGCTTACTTTGCTTAACGGCACTCTCGGCTATCTTCACCATTCGCTCGTGCTTAATGGCCACACGTTCGCTGTGCTTGCATTTAATGAAAGAAACCTCATCGATACCAATTTCTACAGCCTTTTCAAGCATCCATTCTATTCTATCGATATGTTTGGTTGGAGCAATGGCAAGGTGAAGTCTGTAATTACGCTTCTCTTGAAGGATAGGTCCTTCTGTAATCTCTGCAACACTCCCTTTTTCATGTACAGTCAAAAGTTTCCCTTTATAAAACGCTCCATGGCCATCAATGAGTTCAATATCATCTCCTGTTCTTTTGCGCAGAACCTTTGCACAATGCCAACTTTCTTCCGGGGTTAATAACGCCTTACCTTGTTCAATATGAGCAATAAAAATA
>DAISHL010000568.1:0-1506 GCA_036822555.1 Bacteroidota bacterium
AATGATGGGTATCTTCAGCGGACTTTTTGCTTTTGTTACCGGACTATTGAATCACAAATCAATTTTAAGATTTATTAAATACAAATAATGGATAATCAAAACATTAATCTTGTGGGCCTCATTAAAAAGGCCATTGAATGGAAAAAGCCTTTATTGCTTTTTACTTTGACTGCCACGGTTCTCTCCGTTGTGGTATGCTTTTTAATTGCCCCACAGTACAAATCAACGTCTATCATTTTTCCGATCAGACAGTTCTCTGTTTCTAAATTATTGGTTGAACAGAACGTAGGCAATCAGGAAGATTACATGCAAATTGGCGATGAAGACGATGCCGAAAAGGTGATCCAGGTATTAACCTCAGAAAGTTTGAAAAGACTGGTTGCTGACAAATTCAATTTGTGGGAACGCTGGAAAATAAAGAACGATCAGTTTGGAGATCACAATCTTGCCTTGAAATGGGACAATATGGTGAAGATCAAAAGAACCGATTTCAATTCCATAAAAGTAGAGGCCTATGACTACACCGCCAATGGAGCTGCAGAAATTTGCAATGGCATATTGAGTTATTGCGATACTGTTCGCAAGCAAATGACACAAACGATGGCTGATCAGGCTTTTTCTATTGTTAAAGAAGAATATGAAAGCACCATTGCACGCATGAATGAATTGGAAGACAGTCTTCAAGCATTACGTAATCTTGGTGTTCTGGATTATAAAACAGATGTTGAGGCATATACTAAAAGTTATGCCAAAGCGTTAGAAAAAGGCAATAATGCAGGTGCCAAATTACTTGAGGAAAAATTGAACAATCTAAAGAAATACGGAGGAGCCTATTTACACGTAAGTGAGAACCTTCGTAAATACCGATTCAAGTTCCCTGTGATCAAGGCAAAATATGATGATGCCATTGTGAACCAAAAGAAGTATTTGCCATTTATGTTCGTACTTGAAAAAGGAAAACCAAATGAATTTAAGGCCCGTCCTTTTAAAAGCCTTATTGTTTTGGTAACATTCCTGTCAACTTTGATACTCACCTTTAGTGTTCTACTATTTAAAGAAAGATTTACAAATAAATAAAACATATTATTCAACCTTAAAATAAAATACCATGAACGAGTTCAATAAAACAGAAGATATTTTCAGGGAGATCTGGTCATACCGTTACAAACTAAGTATCATACTTTTTATAGTTGCGGTCATTTCCTTTGGTTCAACTTATTTCATAAGACCATTGTATAAATCAACCTCCATTGTTTTTCCGGTGAATTTGTATCCTACCTCGGATGAATCCTCTACAGAACAATTGATGCAATACTTCAACAGTAATGACGTGAAATGGGACCTTGCAAAGAAGTTCAAACTATATGAATACTACGGTATTGATACCACAAAGGTGCAGGGTGGCAAAGCCTTGTTCGATTATATGTATAAAGAATACATCAGCATCTCTCCTACTTTGTATGAATCTATAGAGATAACCGTTAAGGATGTTGATCCGCACATGGC
>DAISHL010000569.1:0-1504 GCA_036822555.1 Bacteroidota bacterium
ACACTGCTTCGTGAAAATTAGTGTAATTCGTGGCTTAAAAATTATGCACCTTATTCGCCAACAAATATTCTGCAATTTGCACGGCGTTGGTTGCGGCACCTTTACGTAGGTTATCAGCCACTATCCACATGTTCAATGTTTTTGCCTGAGTTTCATCTCTGCGAATGCGTCCAACAAACACCTCATCTTTTTCATGCGCAGTCATTGGCATTGGATAGATCTGATTCGCCACATCATCTTCCACGATCAGTCCTTTTGTGTTCTTCAATATGGTGAACACATCCTTAAGTTCGAATTCTTTTTCAAACTCTATGTTCACGCTTTCACTATGTCCGCCCATTACCGGAATACGAACTGTTGTGGCTGTTACGCGAATAGAATCATCCCCCATGATCTTCTTTGTTTCGTTCACCATTTTCATTTCTTCTTTGGTATACCCATTATCCAGGAACACATCAATTTGCGGGATCACATTGAGATCGATCTGATATTTATAGGCCATCTCATCGCTCTTGCCATTGTTCTTGCGCTCATTCATTAATTGATTAACCGCTTTTACGCCGGTGCCCGTAACACTTTGATAGGTAGACACAACAACGCGTTTGATCTGATAAGCTTTATGCAAAGGCTCTAAGGCCACAACCATTTGAATGGTAGAGCAATTGGGGTTGGCAATGATCAGGTCGTTTTTAGTCAACACATGTGCATTCACTTCAGGCACTACTAACTTTTTAGTTGGGTCCATGCGCCATGCAGAGGAGTTGTCGATCACCACGGTACCTACTTCAGCGAATTTTGGGGCCCACTCTAAGGATGTACTTCCACCCGCCGAAAATAATGCAATATGTGGTTTTGCAGCAATAGCATCAGTCATCGAGTGCACCTTATACTTTTTTCCGTTGAACTCTATCTCTTTACCAACCGAGCGCTCTGAAGCAACCGGAATAAGTTCTGTCACAGGAAATTTTCTTTCCCTTAAAACTTGTAACATTTTTGTGCCAACCAATCCTGTAGCACCTACTACTGCAATTTTCATGTGTATCTGTTTTATTTTTTAATTCATAAAAAAAGCCTCTCCAATTCGGAAAGGCTCTGGTTCTATATCCTTTATAAATAAAACGCCTCTCCCTTAGTAAGGAAATTTCTTTGTGCGTTTTATTTTGTTGCAATTCATTATACGGGAGCAAATATCTATAAAAATAAATCATCCGCAAAAAAAATTGCCCTGATGTCAACTTCCTTTATTTCTGTTGTTCGGCCTGTTGTCATTTGCCTTGTCAATAAAAGAAGATTAAAATTAAGTATCTTCGCCGCCATGAAAGCAAGCGCCAGATCCTGGATCGTATTACTAATCCTTTCAGTGGTATGGGGTAGTTCATTCATTCTCATGAAAAAAGGAATGGAAGCCTTTAGCAGCGATGAGGTGGCTGCCTTGCGTATTGGTATTGTATTTCTGTTCCTGATCCCATTCTACATCAAAAACAGTGGTTTTTATATCAGATAG
>DAISHL010000570.1:0-1500 GCA_036822555.1 Bacteroidota bacterium
GCAGGAATTGAAAATTGAAAAACAAGGGGGCAGGTTAAAAACACAGAAAGTGCAACCGATAACAAGTTCAGGTCTGCAAGAGTCAGCTACGTTAAGGGACATACAAAAACCTTCCATTGATCGAAAAAAGATGGTAAGATCGGCCTATCACCGATCTTTGAGTACACGTGTGCGCAACGTGACAAGGGCATTGGAACGAATGCTGGATAATCCAATTGCTTTGCGAAATCAGAATGACCCGTATTATCATATCCCGGGGATGCAAGCTACGGATATCAATTTTGGTGATGTTGGCACCTTATTGTCAACGAGAGTTCAAACGATTACTCGGTCTCAATGGTATGGAATGGAAAATCAACAGTGGACAAATCAACTTTCTGTGGACGGATATTCTTATTCGATGAGGGGCGGTATTGGTTTCCAATTGAATCAAAATTATTATGGCGGTGGATCTATTCAGAATTATAATGCGGCATTGACTTACTCTCCCAAGTTTTCCGTTTCAAGAGATGTCGTACTGGAACCATCCATTCGTTTCAAAATGGGTTCGAAACAATTGGACGCTCAGCAGATCCAGTCCGGTGAGCATGTTGAGTTCGATCGAATGAATGATCAACAGTTTAGTGTGGATACACAATTCCCAATGGGTAGAACACTTTGGTACCGCGATCTTGGTCTGGGAATGATGATTAATACACGATGGTTCTTTGCTGGCATACAGCAAGATAATTTGTTTAGGCATTTTGATAATATTTAATCTCAGGACCTTTCAGATCCGAGAAGAGCTCCGAAGCATTTTGTAGCATGTATAGGATCTGATTATAAATCCATGCGTCAAAAGGTTACCATTTCACCTTATCTGGGCTATCAGAAGGAAGACCAGCTCTCGGAGGCTTGGGCAGGATTTAATTTTCGTGTTTACTGGCTGAGCTTTGGTGGTGCTATTTCATCCAATCTTGATCCTGCGGCCTCTGCTGGAATAAAACTGAAAAACTTAATGGTGCAATATAATATGGATCTCACGCGTTCATCCATGTTAAATAAACAATTACTTTCGCACCAGCTTACACTACGTTTTACGACTAAGGCCGGCCGAGTAGGTCAACGCCTGCTCAATTAACTATGAAACCATGAGAAGATTAACCCTTATCCTGTTGTTGGCGTGTTCACAAGCTATTTGGTCTCAAGACCCAACGTTTACACAGTTCTATGCTAATCCACTCTACTTGAATCCTGCTTTTGCCGGATCTCATGGCTGCCCGCGATTTGCCCTGAACTACCGAAACGAATGGCCGCAATTATCAGGTAATTATGTTACTTACAGTGCATCCTACGATCAGTACTTTAAGAATATTTCCGGCGGTTTTGGTGTTTTGGCTACGCATGACCAACAGGGTCAAGGCACGATCAGAACATCAATGCTTGGATTAATCTATTCCTATCATCTTCAGTTGGGAAGAAAGTGGAAAATGATGTTCGGGGCACGCGCCTCATGGTACC